>DATHGW010000389.1:0-5468 GCA_035317445.1 Puia sp. | reverse complement strand
CGGGTGTGCATATTTTAAATATGCCATTCAAAAAGTTTTAACCCAATCTCCGGAAGTCGTGGATTCCAACTTCAATAATTTGCTGTCATTCTTGACGGTTGCATAATAAATTACCCCACCCTCTTTATCCACTTCAAAAAGACTGGATACTTCATAATCATGAAACTGCTTCTTCAGATCGGATTTCAGCGAAAGTGGTATTTGCTCAAGCGTAACATTTCTGGATGAAGCGATCAAATCGCCATCTCCATTAAAAAAGGCAGTAACTTTTTCATTCTCCAGGTCAAAATCCACCCGGTATAAACCTTTAACCGTTGACCAGGTTTCATTGGCTGCCTGACTAAAAGAGCTCTGAAATGAGCTGATAACGGCTGATGACGTTTTGCTTTGTGCATACAGGCTGCTTGTACAAACGGAACCAAGGATTGCGATCATCACAAATAACTTTTTCATAAAATTTAATTTAGAATTCAAAGCTACCCTGATCATTTTTCAAATTTCAGCAAATGAGACGAACCACGACTATTCCGCTGCAAACATGAAAATAGGGGAGATATTACAATGCTTTATAATAATATACTTTTAATGGCCTGAGTGAAAAAGAGAAAGTTTAAGTTTGTTCTGAGATTCCACATCAATTATAACATCATCTGCATGGACCAAAATAAAATTCAGCTTCCGGTATTGATCACGATATTCGGCGCAAAAGGAGATCTTACCAGACGCAAACTGATTCCTGCGCTCTATAATTTATATACTGCAAACCATCTGCCTGCAATCTTTTCTATCTACTGTATTGATTTTTTAGTGACCGATGAAACGGTTTTTAAAGATGACCTGCTGGCTGGCGTCAATGAATTCAGCCGAAATGGAATTGCCGAGAAAATAAAATGGAATGAATTTGCTGCAAGGCTTTTTTATATCCAGGGCGATTTTCAAGACCCGGAGACTTTTTGCCGCCTGAAAGAAAAGGCAGATGAATTGGACAAACAGAACAAGAAAAGAAGTACCCGGTTGTTTTATTTTGCGACGGCACCTCGTTTTATTGAGATCATTGCCGAAGGGCTGTATAAAAATAAACTTTGTAACCGGCCGGAACAGGATCGTATTGTGATTGAAAAGCCATTCGGCACCGATCTTGATTCTGCAAAAAAATTGAATATTTGTTTAAGGAAACGGTTTGCTGAGAAACAGTTGTACCGGATAGATCATTATTTGGGGAAAGAGACCGTACAGAATATTATGGCCTTTCGGTTTGCTAACTATGTATTTGAACCATTATGGAACAGCCAATACATCGATCATATACAAATCAGTGTTGCCGAACAGGTAGGCGTAGGTAAACGTGGCGGCTATTATGATAGCAGCGGCGCTTTACGGGATATGGTACAAAATCACCTGCTGCAATTGTTATGCATTATCGCCATGGAGTGCCCTTTGGCATATAAGGCTGAAGTGATTCGTGATGCCAAGACCAAAGTGTTGAAAAGAATACGACCCTTTTCAACCAGAGAGGTATTTAAAAATGTGGTTCGTGCACAATATACTGCGGGCACCATTAATAATGTGGCGAGTGCGGGTTATAGAGAAGAAGAAAAAGTTGCACCTGACTCTACTACAGAAACGTTTGTAACCGCCAAATTCTTTGTGGATAATAAACGCTGGAAGGGTGTTCCATTTTTTTTGGGAACCGGTAAATCATTGCCAAGACAGGTATCGGTCATTGTAATACAGTTCAAAGATTCGCCGCATAAAATATTTAAGGATGATATTGTGCCGAACAGGCTGATCATCAGTATACAGCCAGAGTTGGAGATCAGTTTGCTTTTTGAGAACAAAGTGCCGGGACTGCAAATGAAACTGCAGGCGGTAGATATGGATTTTATGTACAAGGACGCCTACACTGAATCATTGCCCGAAGCCTATGAGGCCTTGCTGCTGGATGTATTGCTTGGAGATCCGACTTTATTTATGCGGGCCGACCAGGTAGAAGCGGCCTGGAAAGTCGTGATGCCAATTTTGAATGCATGGAAAAAGTATCCACGAAAAAAATTGCATTTTTATAAGGCCGGCACCTGGGGACCAGCCGCCGCGCTAAAATTAGTGAAACCCTATGCTGAAAAATGGTTTCAGTTGCCCAGGATAGAAAGAACGATCAAACCGCCGGATGAGGGGGATGTTACGGTAAAGGTTTCACCATAATATTTTTGAAATAAACCAGACTATTTGGATCGTGACCCTGCAAAGCAAAAGTTCCACTGGAAAGAACACGTTGGGCATCATCCGCAGATCGCTGCACGGGGTCTGGTTCTGTGTAGTCTACCACTACCTTGTCATTTAATTTAATGATGATTCTTTTTCCCTGCACCGAAACATATTCGGTAAACCATGTATTATCCTTTACAAAGACTTCTTTAACATCCTGGATGCCGTATAAGCTGCCTGTCCTTCTCCAGTCGGTATGTGAATTGTTGACCTGTACTTCATATCCTTTCGAGGGCCATCCGCTTTCCTGGTATGCGGTATGAATGTAAATGCCCGAATTGGCTCCCTTGTGGGTCATGATGTCTGCCTTAAATTCAAAATTCTTGAAATTATGACCCTCCACGTTGCCATCGTAAAATAAATGGGCCGTTTCCCCGTGAACAACGATCATCCCTTTGTCTACAGAAAAGGTGGCTGCATTGTTCCCCACCTTCCAGTCTTTGAGCGACTTGCCATCGAACAGCGATATCCATTCGGGTGATGAAGTGGATTTTGAAGCGGAACATAAAACAAGCATAAAGCCCACGGAGAAAAAGCAGATCAATTTTTTCATGGAAGAATAAATAAGTGATTAAAACATGTAAAAAGGTCAGCCTAAAGCTAGCCAATTTCACCGAACCCACAATTTATTGATCCTTGCCCCATCGCCTGGGTGTCAGGATGAATTTAGTAAATTCGTCGTCATTGACAGTGTATGTAACCGTTTGAGCCTCGTTTTTCAAAATAAAGGTTGCGGTAATATATCCAGCCGCGTCGGTAACGGGATCCTGATGCTGCGATGCTCGTGGATCATGGAGGTTTCGGAGCTCCTGGAGGCAAAGGAGGAGTCGGCGGACGCTCACCATGATGCGGAGCAATACAGCTTGCTGCAAGCAATGCTGACATCAGGACTATTATCCAAAACTTTTTCATCGTTTTTTTAATGGCAAAATGGAAAAATCATGCCATCACGAGCGAGCCAAATGCTTCGCGCCGGTGAAAAAGGACGTTGAGAGGTATTGATGATATGTGGCAGAATTTCCTCGTGCCGGTTTCCATGGGTCTCCATGGATAAGCAGCCTTTCATTATGATCATATTTTTTTCAAAATAGCGTGGTTTTACTCCTAAGAAAAGGCACCGCTCACAGGTTGATGCCGTATAATAGTTTAGTTATCAATACCCCATATAAAAAACGCTTTTCAATACCATTCTGGTAGATCTTTTGCTTGCTTCACTGTATCGGTCTATGAAATTGAAATTTATTTATCCTGGCAAAGGATTGGATATCGATGATTAAAGAAGCTACAATGAAAAAACAATTGAAGTATCTGAGCTATACGGTCGCCATATTGGTGGTGCTACTCATTTTTCAGTTTTCGACTTCGCCGGCCAACGAACTTATAACCAACTGGCTGTCTCTTGAATCCATTCAGGTATTTGCTGAGGGGGCATTGGTGATACTGACCTTCCTCCTGCCTCTTCTGAAGAAACCGGAAACCAGGAAATTTACCAAACGTTACTATTCAGCCAGGTCTGTACTTTTAGCTGATGAGCACGGTTTGTACGTTCAGGGGCTTGATTGATCAGGCAACATCCCCAAAGACTATTTTAGCGTTTTAACAGATTCAGCCGAAGTGATTGCAAGTTCTTTCCATTTGCCTTTGAAAGCAAATGGGATTTGAACCCATTCTTTCATTGGGCGGCCTTCCATTGGCTCAAAAAGTTTTGCTCCTTTTAAACGCATCGCTTCCTTTAATGCGTCGCCCTGCAATTTTACGACGAGGTTATCTTTCCAGAACATTGCCGCCGATTTTCCATTTGCTGTCTTCATGCACAGGGCACCAAACATTTTCCCGGGCTTTACGCCGGGAATTTCTTTGCTGAGTTGGCCAAAATATTCTTCCGCCTTTGTCATACTGCTGGTTTCTTAACCAGTTTTGAAGCAATTAATGCAAACAATCCCAATACACATCCTGAAACAAGCCCGATCAGCGGGCCTGTAATAAGCATCATGAGTCTTGGTGAATCAGGCATGGGCATCCTGGTCATCATCTCTGCTTCTTTCGGATGATTGGCGATGTATTGATTAAATAATAAAATATGGGCCGCTGTGATCCAGACCGAATTGAGCAGACTGACATAGAGTCCATGCAGGAAATATTTGCCCGTGCAATTTTTCGCTATCAGGTATGCACATATGATAAAAATGGCCAGCCAGCACAAAGGTTCAACATTGGAAGGGATAAAATAAACAGTAGCGAATGCCATGGCCAGGCCGAAAAGAGAAAGCTGAAAGATTAATTTTGTGTTCATGGTTTATCTGCTTAAGGATTTTATGCTAAGTTAAGCCATCCGCTTAAATCTTTGCAGATCCCCCAATTCTGCAGCGGAAAGCGGTTCGTTATTCTCATATTTTGCTTTCAGAAACAATGCCCTTTTGTGTTGCGGATATTTCGCCAGGATATCGGCGATTAACTTCCCCGTGGCCTCATCTTTTTCAAATAAAGGTTTTGTTTCGGGCTTTTCGGATTTGTATCTCGTAGGCATTCTTTTGATGATCGCTTCGAGGGTGGCGAGTTTGTTTGTTGCAAGTCCCTCGATCTTCGAAGCCTTGCTATAAAGTCCCTGTAACTGTTTTTTACTCAGACTGCCCATTTTTTGATATCGCTGGTACAGGCTGATGACAAAGGAAGACACGGGAAATGCGAGTATACATTCTTCCAGCACTTCATTGATGATATCGACCCTTGGTTTTTGACTTTTCATTTTGTAAGGGCAAAAAACAGTAAATTAGGAAACTCAATCTTCTCATCTCCAAAACAACCAGTTCAATGGACAAGTTAACTATTGACCGCCGTCATTTCCTTAAAGGAGCTGCGGCCTCCCTGGCATTAACGGCAATGGGCGCCGGAAGGATAGATTTTTTTAATCCGGCAAAACTGCGTCGCGTAGCACTGATCGGTACGGGCTGGTATGGTAAAAGCGATCTGTTCCGGTTGATACAGGTTGCTCCTGTTGAAGTTATTGCGCTCTGTGATGTGGACAAAAAAATTCTTAACGAAGCAGGTAAAATGGTAAGCCAGCGGCAAAAATCGGGTAAAATACCCAGGCTGTATAATAATTATCAGAAAATGCTGGCTGAAAATGAACTGGACATTGTATTGATCGGAACGCCGGATCACTGGCATGCCCTGACAGCCATAGATTGTATGAAAGCGGGTGC
>DATHGW010000388.1:0-4895 GCA_035317445.1 Puia sp. | reverse complement strand
GGTACCTACGAGCACAGATACACCGATGTGTTGGGGACAAATGCCGAAATAGAAGAATTCATCAGGAAGGTCAGGGCATCCATACTGGTCAATGACAAGGCGTGGATCGCTGAGCATACCCGTTATCCCCTGAAACATGTGCCGGGAAAAGGATTCAATTCCATCAATACCAAACAACAGTTGATCCGGTATTTTGACGAGCTGTTCACAAACAATTTCAAAGAAAGGATCAAGCAATATTATACGACCAACCTGTTCTCAAAAAGTGGTTCCGTGATGTTTGGGAAGGGCGAGTTATGGATCGGCAACACGGCCAGCTCGACCAGGGAAAAGTATGCGTTTAATATTGTCGCCATCAATCCATGATGATTTTATGAACAGGGAAGAAAAAAGGATCATGCTCTTCTATATTGCACTCGCTGCAATGGTTTACCTGGCTGGCTGGTTTGTTCCCCTGATGGAAATCGATGCCGCGCAATATGCCAACATCAGCCGGGAGATGCTGTTAAGCAAAAATTTCCTGCATTTGTACGACCGGGGACTGGATTACCTCGATAAACCGCCGATGCTTTTCTGGCTGAGTTCGCTCAGCATGCGTTTGTTTGGGATCAATGATATGGCGTATCGCCTGCCTTCTTTTCTTTTTGCTTTGTTTTCCATTTATAGTACGTTCAGGCTTGCGTCTTTGTATTATGAAGAAAAGATTGCATTATTGAGCGCCCTCGTGCTGGCCAGTTGCCAGGCCATGTTCCTGATCACCCACGATGTAAGAGCCGACACCATGTTGATGGGATGGGTCATCCTGGGCATTTGGCAAATGGCCGAATGGTATCGATCAGGCAAATGGAAAAACCTTATACTGGCGGCCATCGCCATCGCGGGAGGTATGATGACCAAAGGTCCGATCGCATTGATGGTGACTGTTTTTGCATTTGGCCCGCATTTTCTTCTGCAGCGTTCCTTCAGGCAATTCTTCCGTTGGCAATATCTTGTCATGATCCTGATCATTGCTGCATTGCTGATCCCCATGAGCATCGGGCTGTACGAGCAGTTCGACCTTCATCCCGAAAAGGAAATGTATGGACGAACCGGGACTTCGGGATTGAGATTTTTTTTCTGGACCCAGAGTTTTGGCAGAATAACAGGCGAAAGTACATGGAGTGAGAATGGCCATTTCTTTTTTTTGTTCCAGAACCTGCTCTGGGGTTTCCTGCCCTGGACAATATTTTTTATCGGTGGACTGATCGACGATGCTACGAAATTAATCAGGCAACGCTTTTCCATCCAGGGTAAAGCGGAATGGATCAGTACCGGTGGATTCCTGTTGACTTATTGCGCGCTTGCCGTAAGCAGGTACCAGTTGCCACATTATATCTACGTTGTGCTGCCGCTCGCCGCGATCATTACGGCTAAATGGATCTATCGCCTTGTTTATACGGATGGGCTTTCCCGTTGGAGGAAGCCCGTGTTCATCCTCCACGCCGTCATCTTTTCATTACTGGGTGTTGCACTGCTTCTGCTATTATATATTCCTTTTCCACCTCCAAATAAAATCCTCATCCTTTTCTGTGTGCTGGCTATTATATTTAGTGTTTTGGCACTGGCAAAAAAATGGATACCCATTCCCGTGATGATCAGCCTTCCCGTGCTGGCCATTCTCCTGATCAATTTTTTTATCGATACCGGGTTCTATCCCCGGTTGCTGCAGTACCAGTCTGGTGTTAAGGTGAGTGAGATCATCAGGGAAAAGCGACTCAATAAAGACCGGTTTTTCATCTATGGGATCAACGAAGACAGGACCCTTCATTTTTATAGCAATCATTTTTTTCCGCATACTGCCAGGCCTGATTCACTAAGAAAAGGAGATTACCTGCTTACGTCGAAGCCGTGGATCGATTCGCTGGATAAAAATAAATTCACCATAATCGATACCGTTGCGGATTTTCATGTGACCGCCTTATCGCTTCCGTTCCTGAATCCTTCCCGGCGCGGCAGGGAGACAACCCCTTTTTACATTTTGGTTCACGAGTAGTGGAAATTATTGCCCGCGATATGATTCAGGCAACCGGTGCAGCCTAAACGGCGTATTTTTCAATGAAATTCAAACACACAACACCGAAAAATTATGTGCACATGGAAATGAATTCAGGCAAGAATGAAAGAAAATTATGGCGATTATTGTGGTTGGCCGTTTTCCTATTTCAGGTATCGTTATTGGGGTGTCAAAAAAGCTATAACATGCAATATCCTCCGGTTCAGCCGCCGGTGGTGAACGCAACGCCCAATTTACAGCTTGTAACAGATGGTCTGGTTGCTCCGGTTACTGTTGCAGCGCCCGCTGATGGAAGCAAACGGATTTTTATTGTGGATGAAATTGGAAAGATCTGGATCATTGCATCTGATGGAACGAAAGTGGCCACTCCGTTCCTTGATATCACGAGCAAGATGGTCAGCTTACAAACCGGATATGACGAAAGGGGATTGCTGGGCCTGGCGTTTCACCCGGACTATAAAACGAACGGGAAATTTTATCTGTTTTATACCGCGCCGCCCAGGCCCGGCGGACCCCAGGCTGGTGCTTCATGGAATAGCCTGACCAGGATCTCCGAATTTACCGTTAATGCTTCCAATAGTAACCTGGGCGACCTCGCCTCAGAAAAAATAATTCTCGAATCAGACCATCCCCAGTTGAATCATAATGGAGGAACGATTGCTTTTGGCCCCGACGGGTTTCTGTATATTTCCATTGGAGATGGGGGCGCCTCGGACGACAACGCAGCAGGTCATGTCAGCGACTGGTATAGTGTCAATGTAGGTGGCAATGGACAGGATAATTATCATAACCTGATGGGAAATATTTTGAGGATCGATGTCAATAGCGGAAGTCCTTATAGCATTCCCCCCGACAATCCATTTGTAAATACGGCCGCGAGGCCCGAAATCTACGCCTTCGGATTTCGCAATCCTTACCGTTTTTCATTTGACATGGGCGGAACAAAACAATTGTTTGTCGGCGACGCCGGACAGTCGCTCAACGAAGAGATCGATCTTGTTGTCAAGGGAGGAAATTATGGATGGAACGTAAAGGAAGGAACAGCCTGCTTTAACACCGACAATGACTTGGTAGAACGTGGTTCCTGTCCGAATACTGATTCAGCCGGTAATCCACTGATTGATCCGATCATACAGCTGAAAAACCACGCCAACCCTTCCGGCGGCGGTTTGGCCACGGTGATTGTTGGCGGACATGTTTACCGGGGTACGGCACTCACGCAGTTGGCTGGTCAATATATATTTGGAATCTTTTCGCAGGACGGAGGCGCCAATGCAAAAATATATTCCGCAACGCCCGCCAGCTCCGGAATGTGGTCATACAGTGCGATCAGCCTGAAAGATTTTCCGGATAACCTCGGCCAATACCTGAAGGGATTCGGCCAGGACCAGTCTGGAGAAATATACCTGACCACGTCTGCCGAGCAGGGCCTTGCGGCTGTTACGGGAAAAGTCTACAAGTTGGTTGCAGCGCCGTGAGGTTGAGTCAGGAGTCAGGAGTCGGGAGTCCAAAGGGCTGTCATTCCGAGCGAAGCGAGGAATCAGTGATAAGACGGCTTACCGCAACTGCTGATTCCTCGCTCCGCTCGGAATGACAAGACTCCCGACTCCCCTCAACTCTTCCTGACGTACTTCCAATTCCTGCTCTTTCCATCCGCGATCCATTCCACGGCGGTGGCTATGCGCTTATTGCGGGTGTCGTCTGTTTTGGCTTCAGTGACCCATTCGACATATTCTTTTTTATTTGAGGGACTGAATGATTCAAAAGTTGTCTTCGCTTTTTTATTTTTTCTCAGCGCCTTGAGTAGCTCCTCAGGTATGACTAATTCCTTTTGTGTTACCGGTTTGTTGCGGGCGGGCAACTTTATTTTCTCTTCATTCAGCCTGGCCGCTTCTTTGATATAGGCAATCAATATTTTTTCTGATGGAAGGTCCTTGATGCTGGTTATTTTGTCCAGGTGCCCCATTGCATTTTTGTCCTTGATCTGGAGAATGCCTTCTGGATCTTTCATGATGGATGCCTTCCAAAAACCAAACGCGCAATGTTGCTTGAATGCCGCCATCGAGCATAATATGGCGCCATGGTAATCAAAATTGGGGAAGCTCCATTTTATGGCTTCTTCCACTCCGGGACAGGCTTTGTGAATCAATTTGCGTAGGTGTTTTAGTATAGGCTGCGCGAAAGGAGCAGATTTTTCAATATAGCTGTCAACTTTTGGATCTTTGGTGGCCATGGGGGTTTGGTTGAATAGTTGATTGGTTGATAAGTTGATAGGTTAAATTAAGATACAAAGAAGTTCATAAATTAACTAATCAACCTATCAACTTATCAACTAATCAACTTAAATTAGTGACATCAAATACAACCCATGGGACCTGCCTCTTTAATCATGCTCATTCTCGCCGCGATTGCTTTTTCAGGCGGCGCCATCCTGATTTCCAGGGTTTTTGTAAAACGAACCAGAAACGCACAAAAAGGAGAAGCGTACGAATGTGGCATACCATCCGAAGGATCTCCCTGGAAGCAGTTTAACGTAGGATATTACCTGTTTGCACTCATCTTCCTCATATTTGATGTTGAACTGATCTTTCTTTATCCCTGGGCCGTAGCGGCAAAACAGGCAGGCTGGATGGCGCTTGCCGAAATCATTGTTTTCTTTTTTATTTTATTCATGGGATTTCTCTATGCACACAAAAAAGGCGCGTTGAAATGGATGTAACGCAAGATAGCGGGCAATCAAAACCATTTCCCGGGCAGGTTCATGATACTCCCGGCGGAGGCATTCTCACCAGCAAACTCGATGACGTGATCAACTGGGCAAGAAGCAATTCGCTTTGGCCCC
>DATHGW010000387.1:0-4508 GCA_035317445.1 Puia sp. | reverse complement strand
TGCCGGAATGACGCTATCCGCAACCATGGATCTGTCAGCAGCCTCGGCTTGTGTTGCATGATCCTGGGCAAGCGTCTTTTCGATTTTTCTAAGTTTCCTGGAAACCTTACCACTTACAAACGAATAGGGACCTGTTGCCGAATCTGCAGTGTACCAGTGTCCCCCGCCATACAAATAAAAAGGCCCCTTATTGTCTTTTACAATGGTAAACGGACTATTGATTACTGCATCCATTCGCCATTTTTTGTTTTGCCGGAGTATCGGTTTACCATCGACGGTCACTAAAACCGTGGGATGTGTTGCATATATTATTTGGGGAACCTTTGTATTGATATCGTTGGATAGTTTCGTTTCGTCGAGATGCTGATCCAGTGTGGCAAGAATTTCATCCAACGAAATCTCGCCTGCAGCCTGGGGTAGTTTTGATTCCAGCGTTGCCTTGATTTGGTTGAGATCGTTTTGATTTGTATCAGACGGAATTTTTATGGCTGATATGGAAATGGATTCGATGGCCAATTGCCGGCTATTTCGGTCGGTTTCCACTCTCGAAGTAGACCATATGGTACCAAATTCGGGATCGTTACCGTCTTTTTTTAATATAGATATGGCGGCAATTGACCTGAGCCTGTTTCCAGATAAGGAATCAGGCTGCAACTGGTATACTTTGATCGTTGTACCGTCGGTTGCTGAAATGGTTATTGGCCAAACTTCCTGTGCATGGCCAACATGACTGAGCATAATAGCAACACCTGCTACTATCGTTTTTTTTAATAAGCGTTTCATATCTGTTTTTTTTGATTTTTTCTGGAACAAAGATATTCGGGCCGCGCTCGTCTGGCTTTTACTAAACGGTTAATCGGCAGGAACAATCGTTAAGGCGTCAATATCAGTCGACGCTTTTTGCGCGGACTCATCCGCCTACACTTATTGCCCATTGAACGATTTGGATATTTTATCGGCTGTTTCCTAAACTAGGTTTGCGTTCACGTATTCGCAACTTGCAGCATTTAATTAATTGACTTAAAAAAAATAGCATGAAAAGAAATATATATCTGCGGATTTGGCCGATCTGGATAATGCTATGCTGTCATTTTCCGGCCGCCGCCCAAACAACAGACAAGCTATTGACCTTGCCTGAAGCAATAGAAATTGCCTCGGCAAATTATTTGATTCAGTCAAAAAAGAATTATGCCAGGTCATCTGCCGAATCTGTTGCGGCGGCTAAAAAAGACGCGCTGCCCGATTTTCTTTTAGCTGCTCAAAGCGCTTATGGAACATTGAATGGCACGAATGGGCTTGGCTCAGGTTTGCCTGGCGTCACAACTGTTGTTGCACCCGCAAGTCTTTCACAAAACATGAATGCCAGTTTCGGAGCATTATACGTGGCAAACGTGAATCTAAATGTTTTTTCATTTGGATTGCAAAGAGCACATGTGGCAGCCGCAAAGGGGCAATACGACCAGGACAGGGCTGATCTTGAACAGACAAGATTCCAGGTGCAGACCTCGGTGATTGGTTTGTACCTGAACCTGCTGACAGCACAACGCCTGCGCATCGTTATGGAAGACAATGTGGAGCGGATCAGCAGGTTGAGGGATATCATCCTGGCAAGAACGATAAATGGCCTGAATCCGGGAGTGGACAGTTCTATCGCCAATGCAGAACTATCGACGGCCAGGATATCTCTGACCGATGCAAAAAATTACGAGCAAAGCCAGTCCAATCAATTGTCGATTGCCATGGGCGTGCGCCAGCAGTATTACACCCTGGATTCGAGTTTCGTCATACGTCTGCCAAGAAGCATTCCAACCCAGCATCAAATAAACCTGCAACAGCACCCGGTATTGCGGTTCTTAGACAGCAGGGTAATTACCAGCGACCTGATGGCAACCTATATTCATAAAACCAGCTTGCCTAGGGTCAGTTTTTTTGCAGCAGGACAGGAGCGGGGCACCGGTTTTGGCAGCAGTTTTTCCACCAATCCCAAAGATTATACAACGGATTTTTTTAAAGCCTCAGAACCAGTGAGGGCGAATTACCTGCTGGGCGTTGGGGTTACATGGAATATAATTGATTTAACAAGGGTGAAATCAAAGGTCCTGAGCCAGCGATATATATCTGCCGGATATCGGGATGAATATGATCAGGCAGAAACCCAATATGTAAACCAGCTGAATTTCGCAGATCAACAAATCAATAATGCACTTACTAAATACGGGGAAGTGCCGATCCAATTAAAATCAGCGCAAGATGCTTATAATCAGAAAAAAGCACTTTACGAAAATGGACTGACCAATATTGTTGACGTTACGCAAACATTATACATGCTGAACACGGCAGAAACACAAAGCAATATTGCCTGCAATGCGGTTTGGCAGGCGCTGCTCTATAAGGCCAGTTCGGTTGGGGATCTCAGTTTGTTCTTATTACAATTATAAATTAACACAACATGAACCTAATTAACACTGCATTACGTAGACCCATCGCGATCATCGTGCTGGTATCAGGACTTGTCTTATTCGGCATATTAGCAGTAAGAAAGATAAATATTGATATTTTCCCGAATATAAATATTCCTACTATTTATGTATCCCAACCCTACGGAGGTTTATCGCCGCAACAAATGGAAGGCTTTGTATCCACCAATTACCAGAGTATTTATTTATATATCAATGGAATCAAATCTATCGAAACGAATAATATCCAGGGTCTAAGCTTATTGAAACTGAGTTTCTATGATGGCACCGATATGGCAGAGGCTGCAGCCGAGGTAACGGCCCTGACTAACCGCGCATTTACAGAAATGCCACCCGGTACCCCACCGCCTTTTATGCTCAGGTTTGATGCTTCAACACTTCCGGTGGGACAATTAGCATTGAGCAGTCCTAAACGCAGCGTTACGGAATTGGAGGATCTGGCCAACGTATGGGTAAGACCCAGTTTTTCAAAAGTGCCTGGACTTTCAGCCATTCCACCAGTCGGCGGCAATGTCCGGAGCGTTTTAATCAATATAGATCCTGACCTAATGCGCAGTCATAATCTTACCCCGGATCAAATAACTGCTGCGGTACAGGACAATAGTCATATTTCCGCTGCGGGTCTTGTCAATATGGGTAAAACCGCTTACCTGACGCCCGTCAACACCGTGATTCCGCAGATCCCGGATTTTGGTAATATTCCTTTGCTATATAAAGATGGAGCCACTGTTTATTTAAAGGATGTTGCAAAAGTTCAGGACGGCGCAGACATTACAACCGGTTTTGCTTATGTCAATGGTAAAAAGTCTATTTATATACCTATCGTAAAAACCGCTAGTGCCTCCACATGGTCAGTGGTGCAGGATCTGAAGAAAGCCATTCCTTCCATGCAGTCCCTGCTTCCTGAAGATGTGCAGCTCAATTTTGAATTCGATCAGTCTGTATATGTCATTAATGCTGTGAATAGCCTCATTCATGAAGGTGTTATTGGTGCGTTCCTTACCGGATTGATGGTTCTGTTATTCCTGAGAGATCCGCGAAGCGTTTTAATTGTGCTGGTCAATATTCCTATTTCCATTATCACCAGTACGCTGTTATTGAAAATGTTCGGACAGACCATCAACATCATGACCTTAGGCGGTCTGGCGCTGGCCATTGGTATTTTGGTGGATGAATCCACCGTTACGATTGAAAATATACACCGGCATCTGGAAATGGGGAAGACCAAAGCAAGAGCGGTTGCAGATGCCTGTCATGAAATTGCCCTGCCTAAATTACTTATTCTGCTTAGTACCTTGGCGGTGTTCGCTCCTGCTTTTCTTATGACTGGCGTTCCGCAAGGAATGTTCCTGCCGCTGTCCATGGCGGTTGGATTTTCCATGATCACTGCATTTCTTTTATCGCAAACCCTGGTCCCCGTTCTGTCGAATTGGGTATTAAAGGATTTGCCTCATAAAAAGACCGAAGAAACAGCCCCAAAACCACCCGGCGGCTTTGAACGATTTAGACAACGATTCCTGAAATTGCTGGTAACGGGATCAAAATACAATAAACTGGTGATTGCTTTTTATTTCCTGACCGCAATAGGTATAACGGCCGTGGCTGCAAATGCCATTGGGAAAAATATCCTTCCTGCAGCAAATGACGGACAGTTTCAGGTACGTATAAGAGCACCACAAGGCTCAAGGCTCGAGCATACAGAAGCCACTTTGCTTCAGGCGCAGGATGTGCTTTACAAGCTGGTAGGAAAACAAAATGTAGAAATCGTTTCTGCTTTTGTTGGATTGCAACCTCCAAATTATGCCACACTGCCCATCATATTATTTACCAGCAGCTCCAATGAGATTATCATGCAGGTTGCGTTGAATCCTTCCTATAAGGTAAAAAACATGGATGATTTTGAGGAGCGTTATCGCCTGGCATTGCATCAGGCGATGCCCGACATCACTTTATCATACGAACCGATTGACCTCACCGACAAGATCATGAGCCAGGGTGCTACAACCCCGATCGAAGTGGCCATCATGGGTA
>DATHGW010000386.1:0-3788 GCA_035317445.1 Puia sp. | reverse complement strand
AAGCGCATGAACCCGTTGCGGTCGGTAACCTGATCGTCACGGCATTTCCAAAATGGCATGATGCAGTAGATCCCCATAGTTTTATTGTCGGAGGCGGCGGAGTGACAGTTGGAATATTTACCGATATCGGGAAACCTTGCGACCAGGTGATCAGTCATTTTAAGCGATGCCATGCCGTTTTCCTGGAAACGAATTATGACGAGCAGCTGTTGGCCAATGGCAGGTATCCCATTTATTTGAAGAAACGGATACAGAGTGAAAAAGGCCATCTTTCCAACGTACAGGCGCTGGAACTATTTTTGGCACACCGGCCCTCCCATATGAGCCATGTATTGCTCGCGCATTTATCAAAGGAGAATAATACACCGCAAATCGTGGAGTCCTTGTTTACGATGCATGCAGGGAATATTAAAATAATACATGCTTCGCGCGACGAGGAAACCGCCTTGTATCATATTCAACCGGGCGTGATGCCAATCCCGCGAATGGTCAGGCCCAAGCAGGCATCCAGGCATACACAACTTTCTCTTTTTTAGCGATAGGTGTGCTGCGGCTCCGCAGCGACCGGCGAATTGTCGGGCAGGATAAGGTTGTTTTTAATTTTTTATTGTTATATTGAACCCAAAGCTTCCGTATGATTACATTTTCAGGGATAAACAGACCGTGCAAGTCATTTTATTTTTTACTGGGCTTATCACTGGTTGCACTATGCGCTGTTGCGACAAACCAGGCCTATGCCCAGCATGCGGTCAAATCACCGATTGAAGGAAGGTGGGATTTGACGGTTTATGCAGCAGGCAAAGAGATGCCATCCTGGCTTGAAGTCAGTCATTCGGGTACACATATTTTGGTTGGACAGTTTGTCGGCGCCGGTGGAAGTGCGCGCCCGGTGTCCCGGGTTAATTTTAAAGAAGGCGTGCTCAGCTTTTCGCTGCCGCCACAATGGGATCCGGGAGATAACGATATTACGGTCGAAGGTAAAATACAGGGCGACAGCCTGACCGGAACTATGGTGGGCAGTGATGGTAAAAATTATACCTGGACGGGTGTTCGCGCGCCTTCGCTCCGCAGGGAAAAAGAGCCGAACTGGGGACAGCCCATACAATTGTTCAACGGCAAGGACCTGAGCGGATGGCATGCCCAGGGAGCAAACCAATGGGTTGCCGATGCGGGAATTTTACGAAGCCCAAAACCCGGATCGAACCTGATGACCGACAGAACTTTTTCGGATTTTAAACTTCATGTTGAATTTCGATATCCCAAGGCGAGCAACAGCGGCGTCTATCTGCGCGGGCGTTATGAAGTGCAAGTTGCGGACAGCAAAGGACTGGAGCCGTTGAAAGATGAGCTCGGCGCCGTGTATGGATTTATTGCACCAAGTGAGATGATGGCAAAGGATCCGGGAGAATGGCAATCCTATGATATTACCCTGGTGGGCAGGATGGTAACGGTTTCGCTCAATGGAAAAACCATCATCTGCAATCAGGAGATCCCAGGAATAACAGGCGGAGCCCTCAACAGCAGAGAAGGCGAACCAGGACCAATCCTTTTCCAGGGTGATCATGGAACCATCGAGTACCGTAATATTATTATCATTCCTTCCAGGTAAGTGTGTCCAGATACGATTGCCCGCCAGGGGCAATATTGCGACAGAAGTGTGAATTATGTAATGTTTAAATGGGATTTTGTAACAATTCTTCTTTGAAATGCAGCATCTTTATCTTAGCCTGTGCCGGCATAATAGAAACGGCTGCAACCCTGGCAATCTAATCAAAAAAAAATTCTTCATTATTTCATCTTTTCTGGTTCCTACTACCAATCCTGTAATACTTGATTCCGGGAGAAGTTTCCAGGAACCCGAATCATTTTTTTTTATATGAAAAAACTCAGTATCGGCGTGATTGACCTGGTGTCTAAAGGCCCGAACAGTTCTCTATGGGCAAAGATCATGTATGCCAACCTTGCCAGCATCATGCCACAGGTGGTGGCGACCTGGTGCGAGGAAGAAGGTCACGAAGTGAAGATGATCTGTTATACCGGGCGGGAAGATCTCAGTAAGGAACTGCCAACGAAGGTGGATCTGGTTTTTATCAGTTCCTTTACACATGCCGCACTGCTTGCCTACTCGTTAAGCAATTACTTTCACAGTCAGGGCGCAGTTACGGTCCTGGGTGGCCCTCATGCACGCTGTTATCCTGATGATGCCATTAAGTATTTCGATTATGTGCTGGGCTTTACGAATAAATCTACCATCTCCGATGTGTTGAACAATTGTCGCCCGCAGGGCCCGTTGGGCAAACATCTTTCAACGGGGAAACAGCCCAGTCAGTTACCGGGCGTAAGAGAAAGATGGAAATTCATTGAACCCACCCTCGCGAAAGCGCCCTTTATTAAAATGGTGCCGATGATCGGGAGCGTGGGTTGTCCCTATACCTGCTCATTTTGTATTGACTCTACGGTGCCTTACCAGCCCCTGGATTTTAGTATCATCAAGGAAGACCTCCGTTTCCTGTTGACCAAATTCAAAAAGCCCCTCGTGGGTTGGCATGATCCGAATTTCGGGATAAAATTTGAGGACAATATGGAAGCCATCGCTTCGGCTGCGCCGGCTAAGAGCTTTCGCTTTATCGGGGAGAGCAGTTTGTCGATCCTCACCGAAGATCATCTGAAAGTAATGCAAAGAAATGGCTTCGGCGCCATTTTACCGGGTATTGAATCCTGGTTTGAGCTGGGTAATAAATCAAGAACCTCCCGCATTGCCGGTGAAGAAAAGGTGAACCAGATCTCCGAACAGGTCAATATGATGTTCCGGTATATCCCTTATGTACAGACGAACTTTGTGCTCGGGCTCGACAGTGATGAGGGTGATGCGCCCTTCGAGCTCACGAAGCTTTTCATTGACAAATCACCTGCAGCCTTTCCGGGATATTCGTTGCTCACTGCATTTGGCGAAGCTGCCCCGCTCAATCTCGAATATCAAAAAGCGGGACGCATATTGCCATTCCCTTTTCATTTTCTCAATAACCATCTCGCGATGAACCTGAAACCCAAAAATTATGACTGGGTGGATTTTTATGATAAAGTCATCGACCTTACGAAATATACCTTCTCGAAGAAGGCGATTTATCGCCGCTTTATGGCAACGCCCGATCCCACGTCGAAATGGATGAATTTCATGCGGGCCGTTTCGCAGGAAGGGTATGGCAGGATCCATTTTTTCAGCAAAGTGCGTGAGCAGCTGGTCAGCGACAGGGCCTTCAGGCAATATTTTGAGGGAGAGACCACGCAATTGCCAGACTTCCATAAAAAGATCATTCAAAAAGATCTTGGCAGCTGGTGGCAATGGCTCCCAAAAGGCGCGCTGGAACACAACCCCAATGCATACCTGCATAAAAAGGCAAAAAAAGCGCTTGTACTGAATTAACACAATTTCCACTAACTTTCTCCTATCATTCACGTCCTAACAAACGATTTATGCCTGGAGACTCCCTCAACATCAACAATAAGGCCGTAAAACAAAATAGCTACGATGCCATTGTCGTCGGCTCGGGGATCAGCGGAGGATGGGCCGCCAAAGAACTATGTGAAAAAGGCTTGAAAACCCTGGTCCTGGAAAGGGGAAGAAATGTCGAACACATCAAAGACTATCCCACCGCTACAAAAGCGCCCTGGGAATTCGATCACAGGGGAGCCATCACGCAGCAAATGAGGAAGGAACAGCACATCCAGGTGCGGGGCTTTTGCAATGAAACAAACCGCCATTTTTTTGTGAATGACCTCGAACATCC
>DATHGW010000385.1:0-7876 GCA_035317445.1 Puia sp. | reverse complement strand
ATGGGCCGGTGCTGAACAACGCCCTGAGCGGGTTAGATCAGGCTTAATGGGATATCAAGGGAAAAAGAGCCAATATGCCGGTATACCAGTTATTGGGTGGTAAATCCCGTTTTGCAGTTGATTGTTACGCGCACGCAGATGGCAAATCGCCGGAAGAGGTTGCTAACAGTGTTCAAAAATACATGGACCAGGGCTTTCGATATGTCAGGATCCAACAAGGAGGTTACGGATCATTATACCTGGCACAAAACCCGGATTTCAAAGAAGCCGGATTTGGAAGTCCGACCGACGATTTTATGGACGAGAATGCCTATTTACAGGCCGTACCGAAAATGTTTAAAGAAGTGCGAAAAAGATGCGGTGAAAATATTGAACTGTTGCACGATACGCACGAACGCATTCAGCCCATGGATATGATCAATATGTGTAAGAAACTGGAAGAGTATAATCCATTCTGGATTGAAGATCCTGTTTCTCCCGAAAATATGATCTGGTTCAATCAGCTTCGCACGAGTACGACCGTGCCCTTTGCCATGGGTGAATTATTTAATAATCAAAATGAGTTCGTCAGTTATATAGCCAATCGTTCGTTTGATTATATCCGCTGTCATCTTTCCCAAATCGGTGGTATAACACCTGCCATGAAAGTCGCCCGGTTGGGAGAATTTTTCAATGTAAAGTCCGGATGGCACGGACCTGGTGACGTCTCGCCCGTCGGTCATGCTGCCCAGTGTCATATCGATCTTGCGATCTGGAATTTTGGCGTTCAGGAATCGGTTGCGTTCTCTGATCAACTCATTGAAGTTTTTCCGGGAACCCCGGTTTTGAAAAAAGGATATCTGTATGTTAATGAAGCGCCAGGACTGGGCGTTGATATCGACGAAAAAATCGCCGCAAAATATCCGATCAATAACAAAGCCGGTCACTGGACCATAAGAAAAAGAGACGGAACCATCATCAGGCCTTAACTCTTCAACTGTTCAGTTTCATGATCAAAGCGATTTGTTTTGTTACCCGATTGTTTTTTCTGACTTTTTTTTGCCTGTTGGGAGCCTGCAGGTTTTCAAAGGAAAAGGACAATCTACCTGTGTCATCAACTGATTGGCCCATTTACGGTGGGAATAAGGCGGGGAACAGGTATTCGCCGCTATCCCGGATCAATCTGGGTAACGTAAACCATTTACGAGTTGCCTGGATCTATGACGCTCAACCACAAAATCAGGGAAAATCCGAAATGGAATGCCAGCCTATTGTTGTTCGTGGAATTCTTTATGCCACCAGTCCGCAGCTTATACTCTTCGCACTGGATGCTGCGTCGGGTAAAAAAATCTGGGAGTTTAATCCCTTTAAGGATACAAGTCCCAACATAACGACCAGCAGAGGCGTAGCCTATTGGGAAAATAATAACGACAAACGAATATTATTTTCCGCCGGTCATACGCTTTATGCGATCGATGCAGAAACTGGGCAGCCCATCAGAAGTTTTGGTGCAGATGGACAAATCGATCTTCATACAGGCCTTAGCAATCATTATGATGCGAATAAGTTATATGTCGTGGCCACTACGCCTGGAGTCATTTATAAGAACCTACTTATTCTCGGTTCTGCTGTATCTGAAGGCGGGGATGCGGCTCCGGGAGATATAAGGGCATTTGATGTATTATCCGGCCAATTGAAATGGGTTTTTCACACCGTACCTGGGCCGGGAGAATTTGGTTATGAAACCTGGCCAAAAGATGCCTACAAAAAGATCGGCGCTGCCAATAACTGGAGTGGTATGACATTGGATGAAAAAAGAGGAACTGTTTATTTGGGGACTGGTTCACCGGCATCAGACTTTTATGGCGGAGCACGGGCAGGCATCAACCTGTTTTCGGATTGCATACTTGCCCTGGATGCAGCATCGGGACAATTGAAGTGGTACTTCCAGACTATCCATCATGACCTTTGGGACCGTGATATTCCTTGTGCTCCAAATCTCGCCAGCATAACATTTCAGGGAAAGAAGAAGGATGTTGTCGTTCAAACCACGAAAGATGGTTTGCTTTATGTATTGGATCGTGATTCGGGCACTTCTATTTTTCCCATAGAAGAAAAAAAAGTACCAACGAAAGGCCTTCCGGGCGAACAGCCCTGGCCGTTACAGAAATATCCCGTCAAACCATTGCCCTTTTCAAACCAGGTTTTTACCGAAGCGGACATTACGGATATATCAACCGGATCTCATGATGTTATACAAAAATTATTTGATTCTACTATCCATTCAAACAAATTCGATCCCCCGGGCGAACGGGCGACCCTGCTCTACGGTTATAGCGGCGGGGCGGAATGGGGTGGCAATGCCATTGACCCAGGAGGCATTCTCTATCAAAATGCAAACAATGCCCTTTGGAGACTTCAGATGGAGACCGCTTCAAACGATTTACACAGCAAGAAGGATATCTCACCGGGCAAGCGATTATATGTCGCGTATTGTTCGTCCTGTCATAGACCGGACATGAAAGGAAATGGAGTCGAAATCCCCAGCCTGGTATCCTCCGGTTTACATTTGAGTGAAAAAGCAATCAGCAACGTGCTCCAGGAAGGCCGTCGCAGGATGCCTTCGTTCAAACAGCTCCTGCCGGATGAAAAAAAAGCCCTCATCGGTTTTTTATTAAACAAACCCGAAGAGACTCGCGAAAAACAACAAAGCAGCAAACCCGTTCAATCTGCACAACAAAAAACGGCCTTCCCCTACTTATCGCCATTCCATGCAAAGATCTGGGAAAAGGTCTATGATCCCGAAGGATACCCTGCTGTTAAACAGCCCTGGGGAACGCTGAGCGCAATTGATTTGAGCACAGGAAAATATTGCTGGCAGATCCCGCTGGGTGAATATCCTGAACTCACTAAAAGAGGCATGCCGGTGACAGGCACAGAAAATTATGGAGGACCCCTGGTTACAGCGGGTGGTTTGGTTTTTATTGCTGCCACCCGGGATGAAAAAATCAGGGCTTTTAATAAACAAAATGGAAAGGTTGTTTGGGAATATCAGCTTCCCGCGGCTGGTTTCGCAACGCCCATCACCTACGAAATAAAAAACAAGCAATATATTGTTATCGCGGCCGGAGGAGGAAGAGGACTGAAATCGGGGGGAGCGTATATCGCTTTTGCCCTTCCTGAAAACGAATAAAAGTTCACCAAACCGATCATACATGAGCAAGCGCTTTCTCTTTTATTTGGTTGCCCTGTTTCTCATCGTCTGCTGGCTTTACAGCTATCTCGTGGTACATTACCGGTATGAAGGATGGCTTTTGATGGGTTTTTTTATTTTTCTCGCCCTTGCTTTTCGCAGTTCTTTGCTCTTGAAAGGGTTTTCTTATACGTTGATTATTTTTGCCGCTGTCAGCCTGGCTTTATATTATCCTGCTTATTTCCTGAAAGCAGGCAACCTGAAACTATCGGCCTTTATTCTTCCGCTGCTTCAAATCATCATGTTCGGTATGGGCACTGAACTCAGTGTAAAAGAATTCAGGACTGTGCTCCATGAACCGAAGGGAGTGCTGATCGGCATTCTTTGCCATTATACCATCATGCCTGCCCTTGGCTTTACGCTTGCCAGTATTTTTAAGTTCCCCAAAGAGATCGCCGCGGGAATTATTCTTGTTGGATGTTGTCCCAGCGGTCTTGCTTCAAACGTCATGTCATATCTCGCCAGGGCAAACCTCGCCCTATCCATAACCGTTACAGCGGTATCAACGATACTGGCCCCTTTATTCACTCCCTTGCTGATACAACTTTTAGGAGGTGAATTTATAGCAATCAATTTTTGGGCAATGGTATGGGATATTACCAGGATCGTCATATTACCCATCACAGCAGGTTTACTGTTCCATCACTTTGTGCGAGGCCGGTTTTCCTTTATTGACCAGGCCATGCCAAAGATCTCCATGATCGGCATCGCTTTTATCATCGTGATCATTACTGCGGCGGGAAGGGATAGTTTGCTTGAAGTCGGTTTAAAATTGATCCTGGTTACTTTTATTCAAAATGTAGCGGGTTATACGTTAGGTTATTGGTCGGCCAGGCTCTTCAAATTAAAAGAAAAAGATTGCCGGACCATCTCACTCGAAGTCGGCATGCAAAACGCTGGATTGGCTTCCGGCCTTGCGTTGACACTGGAAAAACTGGCTACAGTGGGATTGGCCCCAGCCGTATTTGGACCGATGATGAATATTACGGGATCATCATTGGCTACCTGGTGGCACCGGAGACCACCTAAGGAATTGCTTTAAATTCCGGCTCCTTGCACAATTTCGCGCTTGGCATTTTTTGATTTTATTGCAGCTTCATTTTTTAAAACTGCCACTTTTATGCCAATTAGTTCTTGTCCAAGATTGTTTATGATCTGCTCAATTGCCTTTGCTCGTTCCTGCAGTAGTTTTTTCATTTTTCTTTCCAGTGAATCCAGTGAGTTAGCAGAATCAACCATTAAATCACCATCAAATTCCATGCGACCCCATAATTTTCCGTCTTTGGATTTCTCAATGATCAATGATAATTTCTTCATGATTTTCGTTCTCACTATAACCGTATATTTTACAAGGGTAACGTATTTGTTACCCTAAACCAACTATTGGGATGGCTTTTTTGATACCTATTTTATTCCGTAGGTCAACGTGGTATAATAAAGTCCTCCGATTTCAGGGCCTCCAAGAAATGATCTGTAATAGTGATTCAACAGATTGGTTGCACCCAATTTGATTTTCATTTTAATCGATGTGATAATATAACTGACCTGGAGATCTACAGATGAATATGCAGGTGTATTGCCATTGATGAGGAACGATTGCCAGTAGTATGAACTTTGCCATTTAATCGTAAGACCAGCACCTATTTTTTTATAGATATCCTCATTGAAAATACTGAAGTTCGTGATCCACCGTGGAGTATTGAATCCATCTTCCAGTCCGTCCTCATGTGCCGATTGCTCTAATTTGGCAAAAGCGGCATTGGCACGGGCGGTGTACCCTTTAAAGAAATTATAGGTAAGCCCTGCGGTAAACCCATAATTATATACAGTTGTCTGCGAATTGGTCCACACCCTGTATTGACTTTGCTGTGTTTTATCATATAAGGCAAAAGGGATGGAATCGGGATTTTGTGTTTTGGGCACATTCATATTGGCCTGCGCGATAAAGGAATGATAATTGTTAAAATAAAAATCTACATCTATAAAAATCTTTCCGCCTGCATAGACCCCCTTAAAACCTGCTTCAACCGATTTGATATGTTCAGGCTGGATATAAGTGTAAGGATTTTTTTCAAGTAATCCTTCATTCTTCATGATCGCTTCATTTTTTGATAAACCGTTTTGATTGATGTCACGGAGCACTGCCGACTGAAACGCCGAAATGGACGATTGCAGCCAGGCATTTTCAAAAATACCATTTGACATAATCGGCAAACCACCCACCCGCTTCACGCCCCCGCTGTTTATATTTGAATACGCTTCAAATATACTGGGATAGCGGTAGCCGCTTTGAAAGGATACCCGGAAATGATTCTTGTAATCCGGCGAATAGACTGCAGTAAACCGCGGGCTCCAGCTCAGCGGAAAATAATCATTCTTATCTGCCCGGAGGATCGCTCCGAGTTTCAATTTATCCTGCAGCAGGTTTTTGCTGATGGAAAAAAAACCACCCGTTTTGCTATATAAAATATTATGATAGGCTTCTCTTTTAACCGGGTTAATAAAATAATTTCCATCGGGTACGATGATATAGGTTCTGTGATCGACGCCCAGCAGCATATCGAGCCCCGTATTCTTTTTTAAACCAGATAACCATTCTTCGGTCAGGTTAATTTGTGCTTCTCCCTGCACAAAGCTTGCCTTTACCCTCAACGCGGCGCCCGAATCCCAGTTGTTTATATTTTGCAGGCTGTTTAAAGTATTGTTGAAAGCCGTTGTTCGCGGCTGATACCTTCCCGCATCTGCCGAAGCCCTCGCCTGCTGATGTGCCTGGGCAACGGGCGCGCCGGATTGCACCGCGCTGTTGAAAGCCGTTGTATAATCCGCATACCAGACATTATCGGGTTTATAAGCCCGGTCTATATTTTCAGCCATCGAACGGAGATTATATGATTTGCCGGTATTCTCATTATTAAAATATAGTTTGACATGAATGGAAGGAGACTGAAATTGAATGCCGTGTTGCTGAATAAAATAATCCTGCAACCGGAAACGGTTGGCCCGCTGGTATACGTTGTCCAGCAGCGCCACGTGAAATAAATAGGAGATGGTGCTTTGTGATGATAATTTAAAATAAAGTCCAATATCAGCTTTAATATTTTGCAAAGAATAGTCCACCACTTCTTTTTCATAATAACCTGTGCGTGCTACCACATATGATTTGCCTTGCAGGCTGATGGTTTTTCTGTCAGAAGATTCGTTACCATAACCATTGACCGGATCCTGCGCAGGGTTGTTATACCCGGTAAGATTCGTGCTGGCATTGGCGGCAGCATTGAGGTCCATATGATCGTCCGCGATCCAATCATAGCCTTTTGTAAAACTGCCGTTTATTTTAAAAGCAAATTTTGGGGAAACAACTTTGGCAAATCTTATACTGGTCTCGGAAAATAGTTTGGCCATACTGTTTGAATCGCCGAGATGCGTGATGCCCGTTTTTTGCTGGATCGTTAGGCCTTCTGATGTAAATGGATTTTTCGTAGTAAAGTTGGCCAGGCCATTGATCGTATTCATGCAATACAGCGCAGAAGCAACGCCAGGCACAATTTCCACATTATCTATATCCAGATCGGTTGGCCCTAAAGCATTACCTATCGGGCCCCCGATATGGGGAGATTGTACATCCATGCCATCAACCAGTTGGGCAAAACGGACATTGGTCGTATTGGCAAAACCTCTTGCATTGATGACTTTAAAACCAAGACTGGGCGTGATCATTTGCACACCCTGTACATTTTCAAGCGCATCAAAAAAACCTGGAGCAGGAGAGGAACGAAAATATTGTTCACCCACTTTCTGAATGCTGACGGGTGATTGTAATATGCTTTCTCTTAGTCTGGATGCAGATACTACAACTTCATTCAAAATAGACGTTCGGAATGAGTCAGTATTTACGTGCTTTGGCTGCAAGCTGTCCTGGCAGTATACTAAATGGAAGGCTAAGCAGGTCATTATGGTAAAACATCCCTTCATAGCAATATGTTGTGGTATAAATGGCCGCCACCCGGATGATTTGGACCGTTATATTTACAAATATATAACGATAATCACAATTTATTTCAGGCGAAGTGTTTCCTGTTCCAGGAACTTCCTGAACCTTTCCCGCAGGAGGCGGTGATAGGCGATCATTTGTTTGGCATCTTCGGAGATCGTAGACCCCCCACCTTTCTTCCCGCCGGCAGCAGTAATCACTACCGGGTTGACTGTTTTGTCATTCAGTCTGTTGACAATTTCCCAGGCCTTTTTATATGACATATTCATTTTCCTTGCAGCCTGGTTTATAGAACCTGTATCCTCGATGCCTTCGAGCAGTTCGGCGGGACCTGGACCAAAAAAATGTGTTCCATTGCCCTCGATCCATAGGCTTCCATTCACCTGAATGGCTCCTCTTTTTAATATATCCTTTATCTTTTTTTTCATGACGAACAATTATGCTTCAATATTAAATAAAATAGCCATTTTTGCCATGCAGTTCCTGAATAGGTTTTGACTCCTTTCATCATCTTAGCTTGTTAACCCATGATGCAGCTTTTCGGAATGGATACCCTGAATGCGGAACAGGTAAGTAAGGCTGTTGACAATCCTTTGCCCAACAAGCGGAACGATTATGAAGAAATTATCATCATAACCCAGGGTCAGCCGGAG
>DATHGW010000384.1:0-26903 GCA_035317445.1 Puia sp. | reverse complement strand
CTGGGGTTACCTGTACAGTTTTCTTTTTGATTCGGCGTTTTTCTGCTCTGAACAGTTCCAGCGCGCCCACGGGAAGAATGCCTGCAATGGGTAGCGCCGACCCGCCCACTTTTAGAAATTTTCGACGATTCATGGTTGATTGATTTTATGATGACTTGAGGTCCGAACATCTTCATACAGGCCCATTCGGAGATATAGAATTAGGCAGAATTGCTGCACTTCAAAAAATTCACCCTCATAACCTGTCTGCATCATTTATCACGCGCCGGGACACTAAGATTTTGCTTCACTATCGCAAGGAAGTAAACAACAATCAGCAAAGTGACAGTGGCCGTTACCAAAAACGTAGTAGCAGCTCCAAACTTAAACCACAGCAATCCGGCAATGCTGCTGGCAATCAGCGTGCAGATACTTTGAAATCCTGTATAAGTACCGATGGCAGTAGCGGTGTCTTTTTTGTCTGCTATATTCGAAATCCACGCTTTGGCAATACCTTCAGTCGCGGCTGCATACATTCCATAGAAACAAAATAATATCAAAAATACATACAAATGATTGGTTAGTCCCATACCTGAATATACCCCGGTGAATAGCAACAGACCAAAGACAAATATAGTTTTAAGCCCAACCCTGTCTGCCAGTATTCCTATGGGGTAAGAAGATATTGCATACACCAGGTTGTAAAGAATGTATACGCCGATGGTTGTGGTATCAGAATAACCTGAATCTTTTATCTTGAGGATTAAAAAAACATCCGAGCTGTTAAATAATGCAAAAACAAGTAATCCAATAACAAGTTTTCGATATCCCAAAGGGCTGTGTTTCCAATAGCTGATAAAATCAAAAAACTTTGTTTTTATTTTTTTCTCTTTTGGAACAGGGTTTTTATCTTTTAGCAGATAGGTAAATCCGATCGCAAACAGGCCCGGAATAAAAGCTATATAAAATAAAAGTTTGTAGTGGAAGGGGTAAATGTATAAAAACAATAAGGTCAATGATGGGCCTATAACTGCCCCAAGCGTGTCCATGGAACGATGAAATCCAAATACCCTTCCCTTGGTCCGCGTAGTAGCCTCATCAGATAGCATCGCGTCTCTTGCGCCTGTGCGAATACCTTTTCCCAGCCTGTCTATTGCTCTTGCCAAAAATATCCAGATTGGATAGGTAAGGATGGCCATCATGGGCTTGGAAACAGCGCTAAGACTGTAACCCCATCGTACAAAAGGCAGCCTCCTGCCGGTATTGTCAGACAGCTTACCAAAATATCCCTTGCTGAAGCCTGCTATAGCTTCTGCGAATCCTTCCAGTATCCCGATGATCACGATGGAAAAACCAATGCTTTTAAGATAAATAGGCATTACCGGGTAGAGCATTTCACTGGCGATGTCGGTACATAAGCTGACCAGTGAAAGTATCCAGATGGTTTTGTTGATGGTTTTCATTAAAACAAAACTATCAAATTAAAACGCTGTCTTCATTCAAATAAAAATATTTACCTTTTCTATCCATTTAACTGCACACAAATCGATGCGGTAACCAAACAGATCTTCATGCCGGATAAAACTTACCAGGATTTCCAACGAGAAGCGCTGCAGTATATCGGTGTAATTAAAGGAAGCGTTCCTGTACATCGAAGGGCTTCAAAACATCATTATTCATTTTCCGGGAAACTATTTGAAGAGCAACTTGCCGCGTGGGATCATATATGGCGGAATACAGATGACTTCTGGGTAAGGGCTCACGCTACCTTTTTTTTGGAGAGACACATGAGAAAGGCCGATACACTAAAACAGATGTGGCCGGTTGTCATGAAATGGCAGGACGATGTTGATGACTGGCCCTTGTGTGATGCACTGGCTAAAATATATACCAAAATACTTGTTGTGGCCCCCGCGACAGTATATGCCACCCTGAAGAAATGGAATAAAGACGATAATCTGTGGAAAAGAAGACAATCTGTCGTCTCATTATTATATTATAGCCGCACAAAAAAGGATCACCTGTCTTTCGATAAGATCGAACCCCTGATCACTTCATTATTAAAAGACAAAGAATATTATGTACAGAAGGGGGTAGGGTGGGCATTGCGGGAATTACATACCGTGTACCCAAAACAAACCCTTTTATATCTTAAAAGTCATATCAGGGCTGTAAGCAGTATCGCCTTTACCATTGCAGCGGAAAAAATGAAGCCTGATGTGAAAGATCAATTAAAATCGCTAAGAAGGTCAAACGGGTGAAAATTCAAAATTGAATTGTTTTCCAGTAAAAATGGTTCACCCTTTGTCCAGTCAATTTGTTTTTGTGTATATCTTTGCACTATTAAATTGATTAGCCATGAAAAATTCATCATTGCGAACGAACGCGTTTGTTCCATGTGTACTGACTGTGGCGATTGCCATTTTAACGGGTTGTTCAGGCAATACCGCAAACACTTCTGCCAGCAACGCTGAAATTGATTCCCTGAGAAATCAAATCAAAGAACTGACAGCTGGCAGCGAAACCATTGCAAAAAACCTGATCACATTCGACACATTGGATTTCACTGTTTTCAGTAACCAGCAGTGGACGAGGTTACACGAGAGTCATGACAAAGACATCAAGGTGAACTGGCCGGATGGACATTATACAACAGGTATTGACAGACATATTGAGGATTTGAAAGCCCTGTTTGTACACGCACCCAATACACAGATCAAACAACACCCCATTCGTTTCGGTTCGGGAAATTTGACTGCCGTTACCGGGATCATGACCGGAACATTTACAAAACCTATGCCTGTTGGTAAGGGGAAATTTATTCAACCGACTGGTAAATCATTTTCCCTTCCCATGTGTACCATCGGGATCTGGAAAGATGGCGTGATGACAGAAGAGTTTTTGTTTTGGGATAATCAAACCTACATGAAACAATTAGGTTTGGGTAAGTAGACCTGAAGATGCTAATTCGGATATTTTTTTAATTGTATTTTGCCTACTACCCATTCGCCAATGCGCTGACCTTCCACCTGCCCGATTTCAATAGCCGGTCGATAATGGATGCCCCCATACAATCTTGAAATGGCCGCTTCTCCGGATGCCTGCATAAAAGAATCGAAATGGCGGACAGGAAGACCGAACTCAACTTCAGTATTGTCGTCGAATGAAAAATGATCTCCAAAAATTTTGCTTAATACCACGGCAGCAGCTGCAGATATGATGCTGTGACCGCTTGTGTATTCGGGGAAGGGTGGTGTTTGCAATACCGGTCGCCAGCTTTCATCGATATACCTGTTTATATAAGTTTCCGGGCGAATCACATTGCTTCTGTATTTTTCGTCCCAGCAACTGATAAATGCATCGAACAATGCAATCGACGTAAGCGTATAAGCTGCGGCGGCATCCATAACAGGTATATTTTGTTGCTTTGACACCACAGCAACAATAGACATCCAATGGCCGCCGGGTGATATTTTTTTTGATGCAAATTTCAAGTGACCATCTGTATTTACGGCAAATGGATTGCAGTCCCAAAAATTTGCAATGGCCTTTTGTTCATCCGATAATTTATTACAAGTCGCATATACCTCATATGCGTTTTTATGAAACAAACTGCCGGAGTCCTTGCTAAATGCCACTGGCAAAGGCGGCCGAAATTGATCGCAGGTATTCAAAGCCAGCAGTCTTATTTTATTCCAGTATGGTTCAATGGCCGCCATATATTCCGGCGGTGTGGGAATCCATTTTCCCTCCGGCTTCAATATGCGGTACCGCGGAAGTTTGCGCGTTTCCCTGTACTGATCTTTTTCAATCCATTTTATCATGGTATCCGCAACCTGCCGGCCATATTGCAAAGACGCATTGTAAACCGATTTATCCATATTTTTTTTCTGATACCATGTCAAAATATGTTGAATGGAATCTTCTAAGACAGATTCTGAAAAGACCAGTTTTTTGCCTACCAACAAACATGCATATACGGATGCCAGCGACGCCGATATTTTTTTCTTCGCTGAAGGAATATCCGGGAAAGATTTTACCTGGTTGTGCAGAGACCTATATTTGGCTGTGTTTTCTTTTACCAATACTTCATAAGCGGCAATATTGGCATATACATAAATACGGCTGGCGACAGGGGGCGAAAAAATATCGTGCACGATGACGTCTGTCAATGCTTTCACCGCGCGATGCAGCGGTTCGGCATTGTTGCTCCATGGTTTTGCCTGAGCATGAACACCGATCCTGCCAAACATGCAAAAAAACAGTACGACTGACTTTTTCATTTGTTTACCTTTAAGACCTGGACGGCATCATTATTTTTTGCGATGATGATCATATTTTCGCCTGCTTTGTTTTTCACTTCTACCATCGCCCTTACGTCGCCGCCAATATAACAACCACTTGCGGGCGCATCGACAGGTTGAAAATATCCGCCGCCCCCTTTCAGCAATAAGCCAAGACTGGCATCGCATTGTCCCAATTGTGTACGATACGGATAAAAATTTCCTGACAATAAAATGTCTTTTGTCCCATCGCCATCAAAATCGTCCGTTACAATGCCAAATACTTTCGAAAATTGTGCTTCAAGCGGCAGTGGGCTGAAGTAAAATTCGCCATCACCTTTGTTGACCAGTACTCCCGAAGCGAGCTCCTCGCAATGATATACCTGCGCCTGTTTTATTTTTTCTTTTGGAAAGATATCGTCGATGGTGGCGTCCGCGTAGTCCTTATATTTTATAAATTTCTTCCTGAGTGGAACAACCTGGTCGAGCAGTTCGTCCCTCGACGCCATCGGGTAACTTTTACCTTGTATGTAATAACAAATGACCGGATCGATCGTGCCGTTATCATCGAAATCCGCAACATACATAGTCATGGGCTGCGTAGCGGTTGCTTTAAACTGGTTGTTATAACCGCAATTACCCAATATAAAATCCATGTTACCATCATGATTCACATCAAGTGCTGCAATAGATGACCACATTCCATTCAAATGCTGCAGTCCCGCTTTTTGTGAAATGTCCTCAAGCTTTCCTTTGTTATTTTGAAAAAACATGACGGACATCCAATCTCCTGCAATCAGTAATTCAGGATAATGATCATTGTTGATATCCTGCCATATTGCTGCTGTAACCATGCCGGGTAACCGGAGTTTCTGGCATACTTCATCTGTAACATCGGTAAAATGAACCACCCCATTTTTTGAATCGTTGCGAAGCAGGTAGCTTTTGGATGGCAACGGAAAAGAACCAGGCACTCCTCTGCCCCCAATGAATAAATCAAGATCCCCATCGTTGTCAAAATCTCCCGCCGCAATGGCAAATTTACTGCTGAGCATCGGCGGAATGGCATTTTCGCTTCGGGTAAAATTCCCTTTGCCATCATTGATGTATATATGGTCAGCGTACTCCGGCGACTGATCGGTATATTCATTTCCCCCGCTGACAATATAAAGATCCATATCCCCGTCATTGTCCGCATCGAAAAACAATGCGTTTACCTGTTCGCTGGTTGTATCTGCAATCCAAGGTTGAGTAATAGCCGGACTGAATTTTCCGTTGCTATTCTGAAGATATAGTACGCCCTGTTGGCCAATGGCTCCGCCGATAAAAACATCCTCCATTCCATCACCATTCACATCTGCTTTGACAAGCGGTGGACCCTGCCGGGATAATTGGTAAGGAAGCAATGGTTCATCCTTAAAATCAATAAAGTCATTTTCCTTATGCCGGAATGAAATGCCTGATTGCTCACTGATGTCCTCAAATCTTTTTTTAGGTGAAGCAGCTACCGATTCCATCTTTGCCCGCGATGCATCTTGTTGTTTTAGTGTGAGGGTATGATCGGCAGGAATATTTTCAAGCATGGTTTCATTTCCATCGGGCCATTCTACACGAAGTTGCTTTATAGAACGATTTTTGGGGAACCCAAAAAGAAGCTCGGGCGGCATGGTGGACTGATATCCTCTTACAGGGTACAATTCCTGGTATTGTTTAGTTCCATCATCCATGGTCAGTTTCGCCGTAACGCCGTATACTTTGGTATTCATACCGCTGCCGGTAAAACGAAGTTTGAGATAATGGTTTTGCAACAAGGCATCCTCATTATTGCGATAAACAAGGGCGGGTTCATTGTTGGCGCAAACAATGAGGTCAAGGTCGCCATCGTTGTCCAGGTCGGCATAGGCAGCAGCATTGGAGACGGACAATTTATAAAGACCCCATTCATTTGTTGTATTCGAAAAAGTAAGGTTATGGTTATTATGAAAGATGTAATTACTGAGTTTATTGGATGGCATCTTGTGAACGAGGTCATAAGTCTGAAAATGCTGATGTCCCTGCCTGGCCGCTTGTACCTTTGCATCGGCAACGGTGTATTTTAAAAAATCGAGATCGGTATAGTCGCGCAGGTAACCATTGCTGATAAAAAGATCTTTCCATCCGTCATTGTCAAAATCGGCCAATAAAGCGGCCCAGCTCCAGTCTGTATTGGACACTCCGGCCAACTGGCCGATCTCACTAAATCGAAGATTTCCTTTTTCATCTGGTCCCCGATTCAGCTGAAGCATATTTCGCATTTGTTGATGATAATATCCGCTGTCTAACAGCAAATGGTATTGATCGTATTCGTCGGGGCCCTTCAATAATTTTTGCCGGTGGTTATCTTCTGGCAACATGTCCAGCGTAACGATATCCGGACGGTCATCATTATTATAATCAGCGATATCAGATCCCATGGAATATTTTGAAATATGGGCGAATGACTGGTTCAGGGATTCTGTAAAAGTTCCATTCCGGTTATTGATATAAAAGCAATCTTTTTCCGTGTAATCACTGGTTGTATACAAATCGGGCCATCCATCCTGGTTCACATCGCTGACGGTGACGCTCAAGCCAAAATTGAGGGCGTTGTTGATAATACCCGACTGCAGGGTGACATCTGTAAAATGCATTGCACCATGTTCATCGCGATCGTTGCGAAACAACCGGTTCCCGAAATTAAAATTGGGCGTCGACCGCTGCTTTGTTGTATTCAGAAAAGGATTATAGGTATGATTTGAATGGTTCACTAGAAACATGTCGAGGTCCCCATCCTTGTCATAGTCAAAAAAAACCGCCTGCGTGGATTGAGTGCCGGGCGCATCCAATCCATATTCTTTAGCCATTTCTTTGAACACTGGGATACCGTCCTTTATTCCCTGGTTGATAAATAATTCATTGCTGAGCTTAACCGGGTCATCATACTTCCCCGAGTGGCATACATATATATCCATCAGGCCATCTCCATTTACATCGGCCACACTTACGCCCGTGCTCCAATTGCCATTTCCACTTACCTGCGCCTGGCTGGAAATATCCCGGAATTTAAAATTCCCTTCATTGAGAAAGAGTTTATTCGGAGCTGTATTCCCTGAAAAAAAGATATCATTCAATCCATCATTATTAAAATCAGCGATGCCGAGGCCAGCGCCATTATAGAGGTATTCATAACGCATCACATTCAGCGAGTCATCTTCCCTGATTTTATTCAGGTATGAAATGCCCGTTTCTTTTTCATCCATCAATGTAAATAAGGCGGGTTTAGCTTTCTGCGCGAAGGAAAACATGTGGCAAAAGACCGCCAGGACAATCAAACATTTCAATTTAAAAGGAATACCATGACTCACTTGAAATATTTTATTTTATTCGAGGCTAATATTTTCGTCTCCGGCTTTGTAGGGCAGAAAGATCATCATCAACGTCATCATCTCATCTGTAGTTCTCATATCTCCGAAAGAAAAAATATTTTTGGGAGGGCTATTTGGGTTGAAAGGATTTTCAGCGGTATTGTCATAAGTGCATTCCAAATGAATGACTGTGCCTTTCGGAATCCTTACCAGTTTTTTAAACCGGTATATTTCCTGCCACCTGAAATCCCATCGCGGAATATGAACCAGCCGGATGGTATCGCCGGTGGGGGTTGTAGCATAGGCTAAAAACTCCTTCCCAATCAGATGCATATGAGGCCAAACATACAATAAAGACTGATCTTCCTGTGGATTGGTCACTTCCAATGTAAATTTCTGTTCTTTGTTGGCCTTAATATAAAAAATGGGATCGATCTGATTTTCGCCAATGCCGCCGGAACCGAAACTCACCACTTTTACTCTGCGTTCCACGGGTGTTTTTTTAAAGAACAGGTTTGCGCCCACCATACAGGTTTCATCCGTTGCTGAAGGGGCAAAATGCACCGTCAATAAGATCACGCCACGTCGCGGCAACACCCATCCGAAATTCTTCGGGTATGATTCATAACTGGTTCCCGGGATCCATCCGCCATAATAAGTAATTGTTTTTCGATATGGCTGGTATTGATCAAATTTGCGCCGGTCGTCTTCTGTGAGGTTGATCAACTTATCCGAATGGTCAATGTCAACCGAGTTATCCAGGACGGGATGAATGGCGTAGTTGGCATGATGAATTAGTTTTTTGTTGCTGCAATAAAATTCGATAGCCTCAACATTGAACGAGTCTTTCAATTCAAATGGTATTTTAAAAATGATATATCGTTCTGTATTATCGCCTTGCAGATGAAAACTATCCGCGGCTTTTAAAATAAGATCGGGTTTGCGGGAATAGCTTGTCCCTGGAATTATGGGTTCTACTGCTGATTCGTTCACTTTTTCGCTGCCCCTTGGCATTTTGTTATCGATCCATTGTATGATCAGGGATTTTTCTTTTTCGGTAAGGGAGCGGTCGTTGCTAAATGAAACATAATGATTGTCTGCTTTCCAGGGGGGCATGTATCCGCGCTGGATCACATCTTTGATAAAAGATGCTCTTTTGCTGATGTCTTCATAAGTGATCAATGAAAAAGGGCCGGACTGTTCAGGTCTGTGACAGGTTGAACACTTGCTTCGAATAATGGGAGCAATATCTTTGAAGTTGATATCCTGACACCTTAACATCACAGATGGCAATAGAAAAAGAGAAATCAACAGGTGTCGCTTCATACTAATAATCGTTGATTAAACAGCCAACAGGTTTTTTGAAATGAAGGTTTACAGGCTTACTGGCTAACGAGCGGTCGATGGCATCGCTCAAATAAAATTCGGTGGTCTTACCGCTGGTTGTACCAAGCTGTTTAATCCAGTTATCTATGGCTCCATGATATACAATAAAGCCATTGGGCACTATGAGAAAAACTTCCGGTGTAACTTTCGCCTGTAAAAGACCTGATATGGATCTGGCTGAATCGATATATATGTCAAAATCGATTTTATACTTCCGCATATATTCTTTCACTTCTGCAGATGAATATGATTTGCCTGGAACTATCCCGGTAAGCCGGACGGACCCTGCATACTGTTTTTGCAATTCATTCAATACAAGAGAATAATTTTTGCAAAGAGGGCATTCCGGAGAAATGAAAACAAATACCAGCAGTTTTTTATTGTCTTGAAATAATTTAAGGGATTCGCTTTTTTCAGTACTTGCATTCCATAAGCGGGCGTTATGCAGGAGAGACATATTCAAAGCAGGCTGCTCCTTCGACGTCAGACATAAAACGACGAGGGAAATAACGATCCCTGTATTGCGGCATATTGCCTTCATGGTTAATTGAAACGATCATAAAGATAAAAAACTCCAGGCTAAGAATAGCCCGGAGTCAACTATTGCTTATTTGTGATTATTGTTGATCCCACCAAACGCGACCAAATCCATCATTTGGTCCGGTTCCCCAACCCGGATCTGCGCCCATTTCTGCAAATGCTGCCTGCTGATTTGCGTAGTTGGCATCCGTTGCAGGAAGAACCGTTATAGGTGCGCGCCGTGGAATCTTTAGTATTGTTCCGCTCGCGGTAAGTGGCGACCAGGCCAATACGGAAGTCGTATTGGGAAATCCTGTTCTCTTATACCATGCCCATGCTTCGCTGGGTTGACGGAAAAAATCAAGATAAGCCTGGCTCGCAATTTGATCAATTGCTTTTGCAGGATTGAATTGCACTGCCGCTGTTGCCAGGTAGTTATCAATTTCTGTTTGGGTAACCGGAGTATAGTTTGATATTTTTGCTGCCTGTGCACGGTCATCATAAAACTGGATAGATGCAGTGACGCCTGCTGTATACCATGTGGCAGCATCATCGCTGGTTATACTTCTTGCACCCAATTCGGCGCGAATAAAGCAGTATTCAGCATAGGTCACGAATGGAAAAAATCCCACGCCATCGCCACTTCCATTTCCATCTCCTTCATCATAAGCAGGTGTAAATAAACGATGCTGTAATTGCGACAAGGTATCGGTAGTGGTATATAATGCCTGGTGGGTCGCAACGTCATCCGGACTGGTATAACTGCCGAGATAAACGCCATTTTTATTTGGGCGGTAGAAGATTCTTAACCTCGGATCTCCGTTTGCCATCATGAAATCCACGACCGGTTTTGCGGCAGCGAAACCTCCCGGATTCCAGTTTCCGGTAGGGTTTGTGTAAGACGGTCCAACGTACAATACCCAACTGTCGGAATTATCCGCCATTTGATGGGCATCAGCCAATACTTCTGCTGCGATAGCTGCCAATTTTGTAGGATCACGTTTCATTAAACGCATCGCTATTTTTAGACGCAATGCGTTTCCGGTTTTGATCCATTGACCTACTTCATCATTTGCTGATCCGAAGAATGGATCCTTTGCTCCATAAAGCGTTTGCGTTGCTGCCGGCGATGCTTCGAGATTCTGCACCGCCGTTTTTATTTGCAGATCGAGCGTATCGAACAAAGCCTGTTGTGGATCGTAGGTAGGTGTAATAATGCCACCATAACGAGCCTGGAAGGCCTGCTTATAAGGTATGCTTCCGTTGATATCGCTTACATAGAAGGCGTAATAGGCTTTGAATATTTGTGCAATATTCAACTGATACACCCTTTTAGCCTGATCATTGGGGGCCATTTTTGATACGAGCGCAGGAATATCTGATAAGTAGGATCCAACCCTTCCGTAAAACACCTTTCCATAACGGTAATTGAAATTGGCCGTCGGATTTGTGAAACCCGGAGAGTTGCCTGATCCATTGGTCGCATATTGCAACCAAAGGTTCATGGCGCGGTATACGTCGTAATAATATTCAAAATCATCCTGACTACCTGACGATGCAGCAAGAAACTGATCAGCAGGATCCACCGCATACAAGGTGTTTGGATTGATGTTTGTTTCCACAAAACTTGATTTTTTACATGCCGCCATCGATAAGCAGATGGTTAACAGCATGATTATATATCTATTCATTTTCATAAAATTATTTTTTAGTGGGTTACAATGTTTAGAAAGAGGCTTTTACTGTGAAACCTAAACTTCTTATATAAGGTAATCCACCATATTCTGCAAATCCTGCTGAATTGTTATTAAAGAATCCTTCCGGATTGATGCCATCCTTCGCGGTTTTGTACAGGTAAAGTAAATTTCTACCGGTTATTGCCACTCGCAATCCGGTGAAGCTGGCCTTTTTCAAAATATTAGAAGGAATATTGTATCCAACGGATACTTCGCGTAAAGCGACCCAGGAATTTTCAAAAATGGAATATTCTCTGATACCACTTGACCACTGGGAAAGATTTTCATAATAAGCGTAGGCAGGGATTGGTTTCAGATAACCTTGTTTCACCGCATCCTTATAGCTCATTCCCCCCAAATCCGTTCCGTTAACAATGATACCGTCGTTCAAAACACCGTCCGGAATGATGCCATCGTCATGACTTGCTCCGCTGTTGTCGGTGTAAGTAATGCCCCCTGAAGCTGCGTTTCTTCCAGCCAGGGAATTTTTCAGGTTTCCTGTTTCTGAACCGTATTGATGTGTAGCGGACGCCATCAAACCACCAATTTTGGCATCTATCTGGAAACTCAGGTTAAAATCCTTGTACCTGAATTCCTGCGTGGTGCTTGCCAGGTAATTCTCCATGATGTTGCCCAGGTTTTTGGTAGTGCCGTCATAATCCTGCGAGCGCATATATGTATAATATCCGCCAGTGGTACCATATGGAGCCAGACCGAGGACTTTCTTTCCCATTCCCGCGCTGTTCTTACCATTATAAATCGCATATCCATAACCGGTAACGACTTCACCATAATCTTTTCCGGCAATGGCCTGTGCAGATACATCGGCTCCAAATGCAAGTTCCATGGTGTATGATTTTACGCCCGGTGCCAGTTCAATGACTTTATTCCTGTTCCTGGTAAAGTTGACGGTAGCATTCCAAATAAAATTCTTTGATTTTATTGGTGTTGCAGTAAGCAATATTTCTATCCCCTGGTTTTGTATGTTACCTGCATTGATGATCCGGGAACTTACGCCGCTTTCCACCGGCGTTCCAAGGCTAAGCACTTGGTTGAACGTATTCTTTTTATAGTAGGCGACATCGATTCCCAACCTGTTATCAAAGAACCTGATATCCGCACCGAATTCATATTCACGCGCCAGTTGGTTTTTCAGATGCAGGTTACCCAGGGTGCTTCCATTGAAAGTGTACAGCTGTTGGTTGCCGTTACCAGCATTATTAAATGTTCCATTTTGGCCATAGAAGCCGGTGCTGTTCGTCGTATATGGATCAGCGTCGGAACCCGTCCAGCCTAAACTGGCCCTCAACTTACCAAAAGACAGGATGGAATTTGAATTTTTAAATGAGGGCAATTCTGTAAAAATCCATGCAAGACCAACACTCGGATAAGTATATGAATAACCACCATGTCCGTCCTTATAAGTCAATGCGGAGGACCAGTCATTACGCACACTGAAATTAAGTGTCAGCATATTCCTCCAGGTCAAATCGCCATAAGCATATAAGGCATCCAGTCTCTTTGTTGCATAAGGGAGAAAATCATTTCTAACTGTAACACTTGGAGAGTTCACAGAATTTGAAATGACGAATAAATCCGGCGCGTTCAAACCTCCATTCGAACTGACCTGTGTTTGAACCCCACCAAGATTTCTAAAAGTTTCTCCGCCAGCTGAAATGTTCAAAGAATAATCTTTGGCTAAGTCTTTGGTGTAACTTAATACGCCCTGCACTCTGATGTTTCGATAATTACTCTGTGTCAGGGAATAATAACCATTGCTGAATGCAGGTCCTTGTCCTCTATCCTTTTCTTCCGTATAGTCATTGTAGTTATTGACGTTGGTCCTGGCGAGGAAATTTAATCCACGTGCAAGTCTGACCGTAATATCCAGATCGGCCAACAGGTTATTTTCATTTCTTGTAACGTTGTTCTCATAATAGTTCCACATGGTGTGCGCGAGATTATAAGGATCGCCGGTAAGTCTTGATCCGCTTGCGTAACCTTTTACGCCGCCCAATGTCGTATCTATAAAATTGTGCTGATAATAGTTAATATCCGCATTTCTCGGCATGTCATATGTAAATGCAAACAAGGGGCTGTTGTTACCTCCCTGTAATATCGGGTTCTTGATTTTTGAATTGGTAAAATTCACACTCGCGTCCAACGTAATGACATTGCCGATCTTATGTGTCGCCCGCAACGTGAAGCTGTTTCTTTTTAAATCATTATTGGGCATTACACTGCTGTTATACAGGTTGGAATAAGAAAAGCGGTATGTACTGATATCATTACCACCTTCTACAGCCACATTGGTATTTATGTATTTACCCGTTTGAAAAAAATCAAGCGGTTTATTTGCAACCCATGGAACCATACGGCCATCAATATCTTTTACCATGTGGCCGTCGAATTTAGGACCGAAAGAATATCCACCATTCGGAACAGGACTATAATAGCCTGCAGTCAGTGGATCAACGATATCATTGCCAGCCGCATCTTTCTTGAATGTGGGATCAATACCGCCTCCATAGGTATTTTGGAAGTCGGGCAATTTATAGGCCATGTCGAACGACTCTGTATGAGAAAAAGAAACTCCAAGTCCTTTCCGGGCGTGACCTTTTTTTGTGGTGATCAACAAGACACCGTTCAGTGCCTGTGAACCATACAAGGCAGAAGCTGCCGAACCTTTCAATACGGTTATACTTTCGTAGTCATCCGGATTCAGGTCCTTGATGATATTGCCAAAATCCCTGTTATCGCCCCAGGAGTCGGCGCCCGTAGTGCCTGGCTGGATAAGAATACCATCCAATACGACCAATGGCTGATTATTGTTGCTTAAACTGGCATTTCCCCGAATGCGGATTTTTGCGCTGGAAGATGGGCCGCCTGCTCCCTGGTTAATATAAACCCCGGCGACCTTGCCCTGCAAGGCGCTGACAACATTGACATTGTTGGCACGCGTCACTTCATCACCTTTTATTTCGGTGATGGAATAGCCTACTTTTCGAAGGTCTTTTTTCGCTCCAAAGCCGGTGACTATAACTTCATTCAGGTCCCTGGCGTTGTTGAGCAACACAATGTTGATGGAATTGTCTCCGGCGACACGAATTTCCTGGTTCAGGAATCCGACGGCCGAGAACACCAATGTAGTATTTGCATTGGGTACAACTATTCTGAATTTCCCCTGATCGTCGGTGGAGTTCCCCGTTTTTGTTCCCTTTACTGAAACCGTGACTCCCGGTAAAGCATTGCCCGCGCTGTCTCTTACGGTACCGCTAACCGTTACATTATTTTGCGCAATCAGCACGGTGTTCCCCATGCAGATCAGCATGAACAGCAGTAATCGGATTCTTTTGTTTCTCATTGCAGTGTGGTTTTGGTGTTTTGAATAAATATGAAAGAGTCCGGATCCTCACTTTTTATATCGGCATGTCAATTGTTTTGTAAAATGTTTAGTGTTGATTTGTCGTCATGATTTTTTATAGCCACTTTTTCGAAATTATCCATGACCAGTGCAGCGGCCCCGATCAATTCTGCATCGGATCCTATTTCTGATATTTCTATTTCAGTATTTGCAGCAAGTCTCGGAATGCAATGTTCGTTCAGCGCCTGTTGAATAGGCGTTTTCCATATTTTTCCTGCAGAAGAGCCTCTTCCACTCAATATGATCACTTCGGGATTGAGCAGGTGAATAAGAATCGCAACGCCTCTTCCAATATGGTATCCTGCTTCAGACAATAATTCAACAGCGAATTTGTCTCCTTTACCCGCAGCTGAAATGATTGCTTCTGACGAACGCTCCACATCATTTGTTGATAAATCTTTCAGCATCGACAATTGTCCTTGTTTCAGACCTTCTACCGCTTTCTCTACAAGTACAAACAAAGAAGCTTCTGTTTCCAGACATCCGTGTTTTCCGCAACTGCATAATTTGTTATTTAAAAAAAGCGGAATATGGCTGAACTCACCTGCAAAGCCAGTATCGCCTTTAAAAAGTTTGCCATTTAATATCATCCCCAACCCAACTCCCCATCCCAAATTCACCACCATTGCGTTTTTCCTGTTTCTCGCAGCACCAAAGCGGAGTTCGGTTAAGGCGATCAGACTGGAGTCGTTGTCGATGAATACCTGCAGACCGAGTTTTTGTGAAGTATATTGAGTGATGCTTTCTCCATCTCTTTCGAGAAAAGAATAGTTGACTCCCTTTTGCTGATCTATAAAACCAGGCATACCAATTCCGATGCCTGCAATTTTATCTTTTTTAATTCCAGATTTTTTGATGACGTGGTCAATGTGTTCAATCAGAGTGTCGAGTGCCTTCGGATTTTTTGCTAAGTGCAATTCGAATTTTTCGGCTTCCGTTACATGCTTGTTCTGCATATCCACAATAGCAATTCTAGCCACGTGCTGATCCAGCGCAACGGCCACGACATACATCATGTCCGGGCGCAAGGAATACATCAATGGCCTTCGGCCACCTGTGGATGGGGCATATCCCGTTTCCATTACATAATTTTCTTCAACCAATTCGTTCAGCATCTTGGTAGTTAGTGGTATACTGGTGTCTATCCTTGCACTCAAATCCGCACAGGATAAAATATTGGCGAAGTACAACTGCTTTAAGATTCTTTTTTTGTACAGAATGTCCTTATCAGCCATACTTCGTAATTAAATGTGACTCGCGTTGAAAATATTCATGAAGTTATTAAACTTTTTAAAAAAATTAAAAACTTTTGTGATTATTTAAAAAAATCATTGTAGTTAGTTTAAATTAAACATATAAATAAAAGATTTTAAGCCTGTTAGGGATATCTGCCTTCAAAAAGAGATTTAGGAAGTCGAGGTATGAAGGCCTGTACAAACCAGCCGATCAACTTATTTGGCACAGCTGCGTATATGAAAATGAGTTGGGTTTGCGATCAATAAAGGATCATTTTTATATAAGAAATTTTACATGCCTGTATTGAAAAAATATTACTATACCATCTGCATCATATTAGTTTTTGTATACGCGGGCAGTCTTCTATCGGGCTTCAATTATAAATCACAATCAAAGGAAATAGCAGACATCGTGGATTCTCCATTTGCAGGATCGGCCTCATGCCAGAGCTGTCACAAAGAGATTTTCGAAAGTCATATAAGAACTGCGCACTTTCGAACGTCAAAACCCGGCAGCGCTGAATATATCAAAGGAAGTTTTACTCCAGGCAGGAATAAGTTTAAATACAACAAGCTCATGGATGTTGTAATGGAAAAAAAAGACAGCGGCTTTTTTCAAACAGCATATATAAATGGCGTCGAATATCAGAGCGAACGAATGGATATTGTGATTGGCTCGGGGAAAAAAGGACAAACTTATCTCTATTGGAACGGGAATACATTACTCCAACTCCCTGTTTCTTATTATGTGCCATTACAAAGTTGGTGCAATAGCCCGGGATACTCGACCAACCTTATCCGTTATGACAGGATCATTACGGCATATTGTATCGAATGTCATGGCACCTATGCGGTTACCGAGGGAGAGGGCAACAAAACCATCTTTGATACCGAAGGAATCATATTTGGCGTTGATTGCGAACGATGCCACGGTCCCGCTGCCGCACATGTATCATTCCATAGGATCCACCCGGTTGAAAAAAGAGCCGCCTTTATCATCAATCCCAAAAAATTAACGCGGTCTCAACAACTCGATGCCTGTGCGTTTTGTCATTCCGGATTGCGGAAACCCATCAAGCCTGCATTCTCATTTATGGTGGGAGATAAGTTAGACGAATTTTCATCGCCCGCGTATAACGAGGATTCTGCATCGGCGCTGGATGTACATGGAAACCAATACGGCCTGCTTACGGCAAGCAAATGTTTTCGTACAAGCAATATGAATTGCTCTTCCTGCCACAATGTTCATAACGAAGAAGTGAATGCACCTGCGCTGTTTTCACAACGTTGTATGAGCTGTCATAATGAAACCTCACACAGCACATGCAAATTAACCAATAAGCCTGCCGGTTTGTCCCTGAGTGACAATTGCGTTGATTGTCACATGCCTCTGCTTCCTTCCAGCAAAATATTTCTGCAATTGAATGATCCAAAAAAATCCACGCCTGATTTTGTACGAACGCACCGGATTGGCATTTATCCTAAACAGACGCAGGAGTATATTGAAAAGATAAAAACATCTACATTTGACTCCCGTCATCACAAAAATTTGCAGCTTCAATGAACTTCAGAAAAAATGCACTGACCGTACTGCTTTTATGCGGGATGCTTTCGATAATTGCACAGCAACACAATACAAGCAGTGATTATGTTTGGCCGCAAGATAGCCTCGTGCTGGAAAAATTACATCATTGGCAGGATATCAAATTTGGATTGCTGATGCATTGGGGACCATATAGTGAATGGGGTGTTGTAGAAAGTTGGAGCATTTGTCCGGAGGACGAGGGATGGACACAACGCAGGGGACCGTATAGTTCCAGTTATCATGAGTATGTAAAAGCTTATGAGCAGTTGCAGACAACGTTCAACCCGGTACAATTCAATCCTGAAAAATGGGCCTCCGCAGCAAAAAATGCGGGGATGAAATATGTGGTGTTCACCACAAAGCATCATGACGGCTTCTGTATGTTCGACACAAAGGAAACTGACTATAAAATAACGTTTTCCAAAACTTCTTTTGCTGCTAATCTAAAAAGCAATGTGACCAAAGAAATTCTTCATGCATTCAGTAAAGAGGGTTTTATGACAGGCACCTATTTTTCGAAACCGGATTGGAATTGTCCCTTTTACTGGTGGCCATATTTTCCACCGAAAGACAGAAATGTAAATTATGATCCAAAAAAATATCCTGACAAATGGAATGATTTTAAGCGTTATACTTACAATCAAATAAAGGAGCTGATGACTGGTTATGGCTGCGTGGACATCTTATGGTTAGATGGTGGCTGGGTTCGCCTTTACACGTCGATTGATCATTCGGTGGACTGGCAAAAGTCAATACCCTATAACCAGGACATCGATATGAGCAACATCGCCAAAATGGCAAGAACTTATCAACCCGGTTTGATCGTTGTTGACAGAACGGTGTCGGGAGAATTTGAGAACTACGTTACCCCCGAACAAACGGTTCCTGCAAAGCCATTGGACCATCTATGGGAATCATGTATGAGCATTTCCTGTGATCTTTTTCCTTATATTCTTAACTTTGTAAAATGATTACACAAAATATCAACATACTTCTTGCTGATGACGACAAAGCCGATTGCCTTCTTTTCAAAGATGCTTTAGAAGAGCTGCCGGTATCCACCCGTCTTATCATCGTGCATAATGGAGAACAGTTGATAGAGGAACTTACCAAAAAAGGAAACAAGCTGCCCGATGTTCTTTTTCTTGACCTTAACATGCCGCGAAAAACCGGTTTCGCGTCTTTGGGAGAAATAAAGCGCAGCACCGAACTACAGAAACTCCCGGTTGTTATATTCTCCACTGCTTCAGAGCTGGAAACGGTTAAGGTAGTTTTCAGAGACGCAGCGCACTACTACATCTGTAAACCCGTTGATTTTTTGCAACTGAAAAAAGTAATTTATGAAGCGCTTACACTTATAACGCAGAAAGATCACCCTTTGCCGGGCGAAGAAAAATTTCTGATTACAGGCGATTCGATAATAATTCCTGATAGAAATGAAAGTAAATCAAAAGGTTAGACATCCTAAATTTATAGTTGTAATTGGCGCATCGGCCGGAGGACTAAATGCCTTGATGGAAATGGTGCAAACCCTGCAAAAAGGATTGGATGTTGCCTATTGTATTGTGCTGCATTTATCGCGCAAAGGCATTGGAGATTTTGTAGTGCATCGGCTGACACAAGTTACGGCTATGCCTTGCAGCCTTGCGGTGAATGGCGCCCCGATAAAAAATGATAATATTTACATAGCCCGACCCAACCAGCATCTGCTGGTAAAAAATAATAAGTTCCTTTTGGGCGCTGGTCCTGAAGAGAACCGTTTTCGCCCCTCAATTGATGTGTTATTTCGTTCTGCAGCAGCGGCTTACAGCTCACATGCCATAGGAATTATTTTAAGCGGATTGCTCGATGGTGGCACTTCCGGCATGTGGGCTATTAAAAGAAGCGGGGGCACCTGCATAGTGCAGGACCCCAATCAGGCAGAGTATCCTGACATGCCGCTTTCTGTAATAAACAATATGGAAGCCGACCATGTAGCGACATTAGAAGAGATAGGCGCGCTGATCGCTAAAACTGTAAAACATAAGAAGGGAAGAAAAAAAGCGGTACCTGAAGATGTTATAGCGGAATCAAAAATCGCCGAACTAACAGCGGCTGGCATTGATGATGTAAAAAAATTAAATGTTGAGCAAAGCTTATTCGCCTGTCCCGATTGCGGGGGTGGTCTCTGGCAAGCAAAAAATGACATTATTAAACGCTACCGCTGTCATATAGGGCATGCTTACACAGAAAGAGACCTGGTCTTAAGACAGGCTGAGGCGGCTGGCACCACATTATGGGTAGCCTTGCGGATGATGGAAGAGCGAAAACATCTTTTAAAAAAAATGGAAGTTGAGCACACCAAAAAGGGGTATAAAACCTTATCGGCAAACAGTGTTGAAAAACAAAGCGAAATGACAAAGCATATTGATAAGCTGAAAGAGATATTGTTCGATTTGCAAAACCATGATACAGCATAAATGACAATGAAAAAGAGCAAATCAAAACCCGCCATATCCAGTCCCCATCCCACATCCCTCAACCACTTTCCCATCATTGCCATTGGCGCATCAGCAGGTGGATTGGAAGCTATGATGGAGTTATTAAAACACCTTCCAGCCGATACTGGTATGGCTTTTATTTATGTGCAGCACCTCAGCCCCGACCACAAAAGCATGTTGACTGAAATTTTATCCAAGAAAACAAAAATGAAAGTGCAGGAAATTGACGACATGGATAAGATAAAACCCGATAATGTTTTTGTCATTCCATACAATAAAGGAATTGAAGTAACAGACGGGCACATAAAATTAACTCCCCGTTCCGAAAGCAGCGCAGCAATTTCCATTGACATTCTTTTCTCTTCACTTGCACACGCGCAAAAAGATAGAGTCATCGGCATTGTTCTTTCGGGCAGCGCTAGTGATGGTACAATCGGCATAAAAGCCATTAAGCACGAAGGCGGATTGACCTTTGCGCAGGACGACACTGCAAAATTCACGAGCATGCCCCACTCTGCAATTGCCGCAGGTGTGATTGACTTTATTTTATCACCAAGAGAAATTGCGCTCGAATTAGAGCGACTAAGCAAACATCCATTTATAAAATCCGCCAATTTCGGAGTAAAAACAGGCAAAGAAGAATTGATTGACAACAGCAATCCCGATTTAAAAATTATCCTCAATCAATTACATAAAACAACTGGTGTTGATTTCGGCGCGTACAAGATGAACACCATCAAGAGGCGCATCATCCGCAGAATGTTGTTGTATAAAATAAAAACACTCAGAGAATATGCAAAATTGCTTACACAAAAAAATGAAGAGATAGATATTCTTTATCAGGATTTACTTATTAATGTAACCAGTTTTTTTCGCGACACCGGCACGCACAAATACCTAAAAGAAAATCTTTTTCCAAAGCTGCTCAAAAGAAAAAAAACGGGAGAGTCGCTGCGTATATGGGTGCCTGCATGTGCAACAGGGGAAGAAGCGTATTCTATCGCTATGATCTTGCTCGAAATTCAAGGAACGAGAATAATCACCTCACCCGTTCAGATTTTTGCTACCGACCTCAGTGAACAGGCAATCGGCAAAGCCCGCTTAGGTGTTTACACCAAACATGAATTAGAAACCGTTTCGCCAAAACGCATCCAACGGTTCTTCACCAAATCGGATGGCAGCTTCCGTGTTAACAAAGCGGTGCGCGATATGTGCGTATTTGCTCCGCATAATATTTTACGCGATCCGCCTTTTTCGCGCCTCGATTTTATAAGTTGCTGCAACCTTCTTATTTATTTCGATACTGCCGCGCAAAAAAAAACAGTCAACACTTTTCATTACGCTTTAAATAACGATGGATTTTTGATGCTTGGCAAATCAGAAAACATTAGCCAGTCAGCTAATCTTTTCAAGAGCTTTAATAAAAAGTACAAAATATTTTTGCGCAAACTGAGTTCTGGCATCCGCACACTGCCTGTACTTTCACCACGCTTTACGCAGCAGGCTTTATCTGAAAAAAGTGTCCAGGCAGTCAATGAAAATGAAATACGAAGAAATATTTCCGTTAATTATAACGAGCTTGACAATGCCATCGATGCCGTGCTTGTCGCAGAATTTATGCCTGCAAACGTTGTCGTCAATCACCAGATGGAAATTGTGCAGTTTCGCGGCATAACCGATTTGTTTCTCACTCACCCAAAAGGCAAAGCCACTTTTAATATTTTGAAGATGGCGCGACCTGAAATTGCTTTTGAATTGCGCAATGCAATTTTGAATGTCATAAAAACCAAACACCGCTTTCGCAAAAGCGGAATTGAAATCAAAATAAATTCCGAAATCAGAATTGTAAGTGTAGAAGTTGTTCCGCTTAAAATAGAATGGGACGAACCCCTACTTCTGATTCTTTTCACCGAGCAGGAACGAACGGAAATTTATTTAGAACGAGCCAAAGGCGGAAAAAATAACTCAATTGCCAAAGACCGAAGGATAAAAAAATTAGAAGATGAACTTGCATCAGCCCATGCCGATGCACTTGCAATCTCGCAGGAGCAGGAAGCATTTACCGAAGAGTTGCAAAGTGCCAATGAAGAAGTAGTTTCAAGTAATGAAGAACTGCAAACCGTGAACGAAGAATTGGAAACTTCAAAAGAAGAAATTGAGTCTGCCAACGAGGAACTCACCACCACCAATCAGGAATTACAAACACGCAACGACCTGCTCAATGAATCGTACGAATATTCAGAAGCAATCGTATCTACCATGCACGAGCCAATGCTTGTTTTAGGAAAAGACCTTTGTGTAAGATCTGCCAATAAAGCATTCTATAAAAAATTCAATGTTACCGAAGATCAAACAGAAGGAGTGCTTTTATACGACTTGGGAAACAAGCAATGGAACATTCCCGCGCTTCGCGAACTGCTTGAAGAGATCATCCCTAGAAATTCTGAATTCTACAATTACGAAGTTAAACACACCTTCCTGCATTTAGGCGAGAAAATAATGTCACTCAATGCAAGCCGCATTATTCAGAAAACACACCGCGAACACTTAATCCTGCTTGTCATCGCTGACATTACAGAAGTAAGACAGTTAATAGTAGAAAAAGAACTCAGGCAAAAAGAATTGCTCAATAGAGAAATCAGCGAACGCAAAGAAGAAAAACTAAGATTAGAAAAAGCTGTTGACGAAAGAACACAGGAATTAAAAGAAGCCAACGAATCACTCGAAGATAGAAACACAGCGCTTCAAAACATGAACAAAGAATTGGAAGCATTTACCTATGTTTCCAGTCACGATTTGCAGGAGCCGCTTCGAAAAATACAAATTTTTGCTAGCCGCATACTTGAAAAAGAAAATCAAAACTTATCTGAAAGCGGAAAAAATTATTTTCGCCTTATGCGGAATGCGGCAGAACGAATGCAGCAACTTACACGCGATTTGCTTGCTTTCTCGCTTATCAGTGTAGACGAACGGAAATATGAAGACATCAATCTCAGCATTATCATTGAAGAAGTGAAATTGGAGTTCAAAGAATCCATTGCTAAAAAACGCGCTATCATAGAGGTAAAAGAGATCTGCGAAGTAAAATCCATTCCTTTCCAATTTCGCCAGCTCATGCACAATCTCATTGGAAACGCACTGAAATTTTCACATCCAAATGTGCCGCCTCACATAACCATAACAAGCAAAAATATTAAATACAGTAAACTAAATATTGCAAACCTGCCACCTCAAAAAGAATACTGCCACATCAATATTACCGACAATGGCATTGGCTTTGAAAAAGAATTCAGCAAGAAAATATTTGAAGTTTTTCAAAAGCTTCACGCCAAAGATGAATACGAAGGCACGGGCATCGGACTTGCCATCGTAAAAAAAATAGTTGAGAATCACGGTGGTATTATCACCGCCAGAAGCGAATTAAATAAAGGAGCTGCATTTGATATTTATATTCCTGCTTCACAAAAATAGTAACTCATGACGAACAACGAACCATTTCATATTCTACTTGCCGACGATGATGAAGGCGACAGGCTTATCTTTAAAGAAGCACTGGAAGAATTGGAGATAAAGCTCATTGTTCATACCGTGAACGACGGTGTGGAATTGATGGCTTATCTAACGAGAAAAAACGCACACCTGCCCTATCTTCTTTTTCTCGACCTTAACATGCCTCGTAAAAATGGTTTGGAATGTTTGAAAGAAATCAGAAGCAATGAAAAGTTAAAAGATATTTCTATAGCTATTTATTCGACATCAGACAGCGAAAAAGACATGGAAGAAACTTTTCTCTGCGGAGCAAATGTTTACATTACCAAACCCAATGATTTTAATGTGCTCAAACAATTAGTATACAAAGCTGTCGCAGCTACTCATTTATATCAGGGGGAATCTTTGTCCAGAGCAAATTTTTTTCTTAGGGTTGAATGAACAACACCGTGCCTGAATGTTTACGTATAACCGGACAAACTTATCTACGAGGTTTTTTATATCCGGTTAATCAGTGAACGCAAAGAATTTGCAATAGGCCCGTAAATGAGTGTTCAATTCACTCAGCCAGTAACTGGCTTCCTTCTTAGATTGCTTATTCGGCTCAAGATATTCTTGATGATGGCGTTTGAACCACTCTCAGAAATGACGCTTTGGTATTCTGCTCATATCATTTGTTGCCAAAGATTATTTAATCATCGGCGGAGGGCCTATACCCATCGCAAGGCAATATTACAGGACTGCAATCAGGCAGCTCATAAAACCCCGGAATAAATTCCGTTCTGGTTCTATCTATTACTTTTTCACACTGCGTTCTAAATAGGTAATCCCAGTATCCTTATTTCAAAAAGGTCCCCGTCATATAACTTGTTTATCAGAACTTCGAACCCTTTCTCAATTAACTCTTTCCCGGTTTGCGTATTGATTATTTTTCCATCCATTTGTCTAACCTCGTATGTTTTTAGTGGATCAAGATCGCGAATAGTAACCTGGCGTTTTGTTTCTACTGCCCCATGTCTGAATACCCCAATAATACCTCCGGTTTTTGTTTCAGCATTAATGCGCTGAAAGCCATCCCACATGGCTTCAGTCGGCTCACCAAAACCTGGCAGATCCTGCCGGTAACTCATTATCTGGTACCGGTTGTCCATTAATTGCAGCCAGTCTGCAAAACCTTTGTATTTTATTAAGTCTGTTGAAGATAATTTCCTGGGGTCGCCTAACATAATCGGTAAAGCACCGGCCAATGATTTGATGTGTAAATCCCATGCGGTATCCTGCATTTCGGGGTTGCCGATGACCAATGCAGTAGCGGGTATTGCAGGTGAACGCCACCATGCCATATTCCTGATGCGCAAGTCAACCTTTTCTCCCGGGCCGTTAAAATTTGATAACCAGTTCCCTTCGGCATGTTTGAGCATGGCATAGTCAATCAGCTGTAAACCACCTGTGGCTTCAAAAGTGCAGTCGATAAAAAGACCAGGTTTTGCAGAATGTAATTCATCAAATAGTTTCCACACCTGTTCGTAATTCGTATATAACGATTCATTATGATCGATATGCCCCGGATGATTAGTTGCATAGCAACCAGATTCTGTATTATTGAACGTGTAAGGGCTGGTAACCACAGCAAAATCGAGTTTCATGTATTCCAGTCCGTAATCAATGGACAAATTCAACAAAATCTTTTTAATATATTCATACCAACCTGTAGAAAAACAGGCCGTTAATCTGTCTTTATCACCCGCGGCCTGCAATGAAGTGAAATGGCCATTTCTATCTCGCACAAACCATTCCGGATGAGCTTCAAATACTTTGCTGGTAGAAGCAGCGCTGCCAATGCTGATCCATAATCCTGGCTTCATTCCTAATGATTTGATGTAGGCAAAAACCGGTTTTAGGCCATTGGGAAATTTTTTCTTATCAATTACCCAATCTCCATAGTTCTCCTCCCATCCATCATCAATTATAAATTCTTTCATCCCTGCATCTGATGCTGATTTCGCCAATTCCATTACGAGTTTTTCATTAATATTGGTTTCAAAAGGTTCCCAGGTATTATACACGAACGTAGGCTTTTGTTTTAATTCTGAAAGACGGGTACCCAAATGGTTTCTTATAAATTCAGGTACTGCCGTATTGAGTATTTCACCAGGACTTTTATGGTTGTTGTATAGCATGATAAATATCTGGGGCGTTTCGAAAGTCTCACCTGGCTTAATATATTTTCTAAAAGGGAAACGCGCATCCTTGTGAGTAAGTCCGCTACTAATGCTACGATCTCTCCAAAAAACAGAAGTCTGTTTTATTACTCCGGGTGCTTCATTACCTATGACAATACCCTGTTTCCAATCACTGTTATGAACGATGACCAGGGCGTCCTGCATGTTGCCCTCATAGGGCCCAATGGAACACCTTCTGCCGTAATCATGACAGACCCAACTGAAGGTAGTAGCCCAATATGCTGTTACATCGAATTTCTCAATATCAAGAGATTCTAATTTTACCGTTTCCGGCGACAGGTTTTTTACCAATAAGTTTTTACGGATAACCGGCAATCCGGGGTAAAGTAAAAATCGTACGGTGAGTTCAATTTTTTTGTCTTCACTTTCAATTATAACGGCCGCACCATCGCCTGATTTGGAATCAGTATATTTTACCACATTTTTTAGAAGCCAGCTACTATTGCCGGAATAAACCCTGTCGTTTATTTCCAATTGAAAATCTGTACTGGCGGCAGTAAAATATTTAAAATCGCCTTGTACAGGTTTATATAATATCGTACCAAAATTCCCTTTATCGCCAGGCAGCTTTATTGTCCTTTCAATAATGCCGTTGTTTAATTTTAACTCAGATTTTGTCCAGGAGGCAAAAGATTGCGCTGCAACAAATGATGCTGATGGTAGTAATAAGGCTAACATTAAAACGTACGACTTTTTCATATTTGCTTCTTGTGTTTTATCACATCCGATTATTACTTATTTATTTACTTCATGCTGCCCATATTCATCATTGTACTTTTGATCAAGATCCCACGAAATTCGCACATACAAGATTAGAGAATTTGCCCACACTACAGAAGAAAAAAAGGGATTCTATTTTTCATATGAAAAGAAGGTTAAAAAACCAAAAAGTTTTGTTACTATGCAGGTGAATGGTTTAGTTTCATATCATAATCTTCCAATATGCCAGCAACACGCCGTGATTTCCTGATAGATACGACCAAAGTGGTTACTGCCGTAGGTTTGAGCGGCATGCCACTTTTTTCCAATGCAGCCCGTAAAAAAACCCTTGCCGGCGATAAAATTAATATAGCCCTGATCGGTTGCAGGAATATGGGTTTTGGCGACCTGGAAAATGCCCTGAAGCAAGCAGGCGTGGAGTGCGCCGCCCTTTGTGATGTT
>DATHGW010000383.1:0-4764 GCA_035317445.1 Puia sp. | reverse complement strand
GAAAGAATTAAAAAGAGAGGAAGAAAAAAGCAAGTAAAGAAAGAGAGTAATGATAAGCGAGAGACTGACTTATGTTATCCAATTGCCATAAAGAATATTACACCTATGAGAATTTCCAAGGAGGTGTATAAAAAACAGCATAAATAGTCTTGAGTTAATTACAGGTATTTTACATGCTAGACTGCATCAATATTAAGAAACTACAATTTAATCTTTAACGAACTTATAGTTACATTTAGCAATTTTTTCTACCCATAATATCTTCAGACCAGCTATTAGGCTAATCAAAGTTTTATAGTGCTACTATTTGAAATATTTCGCTGTAATCTCATTCATTATTTCTTTGGTTAAGGGCTTTGTTATATAATCAGAAATAGAACTGAATGTTTTTGCTTTTGCAATATCATCGGAATTATCAGAAGTTGTCAGCATAATAATTATAGCCTGACGCTGTAATTCCTTATCCAGTTTATTATATTCTTCCAGAAATTCCCAGCCATTCATCCCGGGCATGTTAATATCCAGGAAAATCAAATCAGAATGTGGTTCTTTGTTCGATTTTAAATATTCCAATGCCTCCCTACCTGAGTTCTCTGTTATAACAGTAGTAACCATGTCAGCCTTTCTAATTTCTCTTTTATGAAAGAAATTATCATCAGGACTGTCATCGATAAGCATAATGCAATCTAATTTTTTGTTCATAGTGTTAAATTTGGTATGGTAAAATAAAATGTAGTTCCTTGTCCCAGTTTTGATTCAACCCAGATCTCTCCCCCATGCAGTTGAACTATTTTTTTGCAATTAGCGAGCCCGATTCCACTGCCCTCAATTTTTTCATTGGTATGCAATCGCTGAAAAATATCAAATATCCTCTCAAAATGTGCAGCAGCAATTCCAATGCCCAGGTCACTCACTGAGAATCTCCATGTTTCATTAATTTCCTCAGAGCCAATTTTAATTTTAGGTGGGGTTCCTTTTTTATGAAATTTAACTGCATTAGTTATGAGGTTTTGGAACACCTGTCTTATTTCAATTTCATATAGGTTCAGTTGAGGCATTTCTGTTACCTCAATAACCGCACTTGAAGTCTTTATCATAATACCGAGGTCAGAAAGCACATCACCAATTAGTTTTTTGCAATCAACGTAAGCAAGTTTTTTATTATATCCTAACCGCGAAAAGTCCAGAAGTGATTTAATCAGTGTGCTCATTCTTTTTGTCGCATTATTCACTGAATGAAGATAATTTCGCGCATTATCATCTAATTGCCCGATATAATCCTCCTCAAACACTAACATATAGTTTGAAACGGTACGAAGAGGTTCTTGAAGGTCATGGGATGCGATATAAGCAAATTGGGCAAGTTCTTTATTGGCAAAGATTAATTCCGCTGCGCGCTTCTCCTTTTCCTCATTTTGAAAAACAAGTTCCTTATTTGCGACAGTTAGCTCTTCTGCCCGCTTTTCTTTCTCATTATTTTGAAAAGCAAGTTCTTTGTTTGCGACTATTAGTTCAGCGGCTCGTTTCTCTTTCTCATCATTTTGGAAAGCGAGTTCCTCATTCGCAACTACTAATTCTGCTGCTCGCTTTTCTTTTTCGTTATTCTGAAAAGCAAGCTCTCTATTGGCAACAGTTAACTCAGCAGCCCTTTTTTCTTTCTCGTTGTTTTGAAAGGCCAACTCCTTATTGGCTACAATTAATTCCGCCGCACGTTTCTCTTTCTCATTGTTCTGGAAGGCAAGTTCTTTATTGGCAATAGTCAGTTCCGCTGCCCGTTTCCCCTTCTCATCATTTTGAAAGGCTAATTCATTATTGGCAACTACTAATTCCGCTGCTCGCTTCTCTTTCTCGTTATTCTGAAAAGCAAGCTCTTTATTAGCAACGGTTAATTCAGCAGCCCGCTTTTCTTTTTCATTGTTTTGAAAAGCCAGTTCTTTATTAGCAAGAATTAGTTCTGCTGCTCGTTTCTCCTTTTCTTCATTTTGAAAGATCAGCTCTTTATTAGCAACTATCAGTTCTGCGGCACGTTTTTCTCTTTCATTATTCTGAAAGGCCAGCTCCTTATTAGCTATCATTAACTCCGCAGCCCGCTTTTCCTTCTCTTCATTTTGAAAAGCCTGTTCTTGTTTAGTGATTATTAAAGTCATTTAATTTTTTATTTTGTTTGCCTCCTGTCTTAAAAGGCGGCAAGGTTTTCCTTTGTTGGAGTTTTAAAGGGGATTCGCATAATCATGTTTTCAATCAAAGTATATTCTTTAATTTATTTCAATTCCAATAATTAATATGTCGTCCGTTTGTTCTTCGTTATGCCTCCACTCCTCAAAATAGTTATTCACTATTTCTTTAGTGGCTGACATTTTTTCCTCACTAAGACTAATTAGGAGGTCTTTGAATCCTACAGTCTTAAGTTTCTTACCGTTACTCCCTCCAAATTGGTCAGCAAAGCCATCGGTGAACATATAGTACCTGCTACATTTTTCAATCTTTATCTTTTTATTTTTATATGGTTCTCTTTCACGATATCCGCCACCTATTGGCAATGAGGAGCCTTTAAGTTCTGTGAGTATTTTATCCTTTATGATATATAAGGGGCGCCTCGCGCTGGAAAATGTAAGGCTTGAATCTGTTTTATCAATAGAGCAAATAGCAATATCCATCCCATCGTTTATTATATCAGAATGTTTGCCGATCTCAAAAAGCTCACGGAATCCATTATTCATTTCATTCAATATTCTGGCAGGATCGGTTATGTTTTTCTGATGAACTATATTGCCTAACAAATTGTGTCCGATCATCGAAAGCAAAGAGCCTGGTACACCATGCCCCGTACAATCACATACAGCAATTATAAATTTACCGTTATGTTCCTCAAACCAGTAAAAATCGCCACTTATGATGTCTTTGGGTTTATATAAAATAAAAGATTCAGGAAAATGACTGTAAAGAAGTTTATTATCCGGAAGAATGGCTCGTTGAATCCTGCGTGCATAAGTAATACTATCCGTGGTATCCCTGTTTTTTTGTTCTATTATTTCGTTTGCATTCTTAAGCTGTTCATTCAGATTTTTTATAATGTTATTCTCCGTTTTTAGCTTTTTTTTATTTATTGCGCTCTCAATCACTGACGGAAGCCTTACCAAATTGCTTTTCAATACATAATCTTCAGCCCCGTTTTTTATGCACTTCACCGCGAATTCTTCTGAAACAGAGCCTGTAACCAGAATAAAAGGAATATGCGGGTGTTTTTCTTTTACAATTCTCAGGGCTGATAGTGAGTCAAATTGAGGTAAAGAATGATCCGATAGAATAACATCGGGTTTAAAAACTTTTATTGCATTTTCAAACTCATCCTTAGTATCTACCTGTTCACTTACAAATTGGACTTTGTCCCTTGTTAACTGCCTTTTAATGAAATCGGCATCTTCAACCAAGTCCTCGAGCATTAAAATTCTTATAATCATACAAGCATATTTATACAGACATCATTAGATTCATGATAACAAACTGGATTAGCTACGCCATAAAAAATGGATGCCAACCTATTCCTGTTATTTCATTTGGGACTAACGCTGTTACATTATAAAGATGTCCATCTTTATACTTTATGTATTACTTACCCTCAGAGAAAAGGTATTTACTTCACACATTTCTGCGTACGATGAGCCTGTAGAGACCGAATATCACTATTCAATCCTCATCCGCGACTTTTATTTTGGTAACAATTTTAGATAATTACCTCCATTAAAAGGGAAAGGTATGTAAAAGAAGTCAGAGGTAGTGCTGATTTCCTATGATTAAAATCATATGTAAAAAAGGATTGGATTTTATAATTGATATTAACCGTACGAAACAACATATATCCAAGACAGAAGCCCTAATAAGCAGTGAAAATATTTAGTCAACTATTGGAAAAATAATAAATTGCAATCAGATAAGACTAAAATTATGCTTGGATTAGGGATTCTTACTGGAAAACTGAAGGCCTATGAACCTGATGAGGATTTAGCCGTATTAGTTTTATAACTAAAATCCGAATTTTGATACCTTTGATTAATTTCTGACTTTTAGACTGATAGGGTATGCAAGAATGTACAAGTTAATGCAAGTACATGTCATGAAATACACAAATATGCTCAAATGCCGCTTGTAGTTTGTCCGAAGGGTATCCCTTATAGCCCGCGAAAAACAAAAAAGCCGCTAATTAGCGGCTTTTTTGTTTGAATACTTATTTCAAATGCTTACCAGATCTTAGCCCTGGTAGTGTCCGGCCTGTACATTCCGTCGCCCGGTTTAATATCAAAACCTCTGTATTCAGGGTTATTTTCATGCCCCGATACGCTGAATGCTTTATAAAATTCAGGCATATTGGAAAGTGGTCCATTTGCCCTGAAAATAGTTGGTGAATGCGGATTGGTAGTAATCAACTGCCTTTGGTAATCAGGGCGGATATTTTCTCTCCATGCCTGTGCCCATGCAATAAAGAACCTTTGTTCAGGAGTAAATCCATCTACAATTCCTTCAGGGTGAAGTTTAAGGTCATTTTCCAAAGCAGTATAGGCAATAGTAAGCCCGCCAAAGTCTGCCGTATTTTCGCCAATGGTTAACTCCCCCTTAACGTGCATAGAATCAATCTCATACTTATCGAACTGCCTTATAATAACCTGTAGTTTGTTATGGAAACTTGCAGAATCTTTATCGGTCCACCATTTGTGCATATTACCTTCAGCATCAAATTGCGCGCCCTGATCATCAAAGCCATGGGTA
>DATHGW010000382.1:0-2469 GCA_035317445.1 Puia sp. | reverse complement strand
AATAATAGGGACATGCTTTAGCTTTTCCCGCTCATAGATCAGTGAGGCCGTTTCAAAACCATCCAGGTTGGGCATCTTCACGTCCATCAGGATCAAGGCAAAATCGAATTCCACGAGCAGGATCTTCAATGCTTCGCGCCCCGAATTCGCCTTGGAAATCCGGTAACCATCTGGCTGCAGAATGGTTTCCATAGCCAGCAAATTGTCTTCCCGGTCATCTACCAGCAAAATTTTGGGTTGCATACTCTTTTATTTATAAAACCATACCCGCATCAATGATAACAGCTGGTCGATCTTTAAAGGCTTGGTAATATAATCGGATGCTCCTGCTTCAATACATTTCTCGCGGTCACCTTTCATGGCCTTTGCGGTTACGGCAATGATCGGGAGACTGCTGTTTTTGTGTTCCCTCCTGATCTTTTGGGTGGTTTCGTACCCATCCATTTCCGGCATCATAATATCCATCAGCACCATATCCACTTTTTGCGCGTCGGAGTTAATGATGGAGATCGCTTCTTTGCCACTTTCCGCAGTGATCACATTGATATTGTACCGTTCAAATACGGTGGTGAGGGCGAACAGATTCCTTACATCATCATCTACCACCAGTACCATCTTGCCCTTCAGGATATCGTTTTTCATCCGGCTGTTTTCGATCAGCTTTCTTTTTTCAGGAGCAAGGTCCTTATGACTGATATGCAGCTGCAGAACCGTTTCCTCCAAAAGGGTCTCCAGCGAATTAACGCCTTTCAGCAGCACGGCATTTGAATTTTGATAGAGATGACGCAATTCGTTTTTATTGAAATCCCGGGCGGAATAAACGATCATGGGCGCCAATTTATATTTCGCCTTGCCCACCTCATTGATCAGCTCTTCACCCGAGATATCCGGAAGGGCGTAATCGAGTATGATACAATCAAAATCCTGAATATTGTCCATCTCGAGCACGCGCTGTCCTGATTGCGCGATCGTAATGTCAAGATTTTCCCCCTGCAACATTTTGGCGATTTGGGAGGAGTCGATCTCATTGTCTTCTACGATCAATATCTTCTTGTGCCGCTTTTCGCTAAAAAGAACAATGTCCTCAAAAAGCTCGTTTAAAGCCTCATTTTCGAGTGGCTTGAGTAAGAAACTTCTTGCGCCACGCTTGAGGGCCAGCTCCCGGTTTTCTTCTCCTGATATGAGATGAATGGGAATATGCCGGTGGTTCAAATCACTCTTCAGCAGGTTGAGTACTTTCCACCCACTGGTATCATGCAATTTAACATCAAGCGTTACGGCGACGGGAATAAACCGGGTAATGAAGTCAAACACTTCGAGGTAGCTGGATGCAACGATCGCCTTGAGCCCGTATTCATGCGCTTTTTCGATGATGATTTTACCAAAGCGAAAATCATCCTCCACGATCAGCACGATTTTATCATGAGGTGCAATATTGTTCCGGTCATCGCCCGTTTCATTGATCATTTCATTGACAATACCCAGGCCATCGGCATTTACGCTTTCGTTGGTTACCCGTATTGAATTGATCAGCGTGTCAATAGATCCTTCCCCCGAATCAAGCTGGAGCTGATGATAGGCGTTGAGGTCGTCGGATCTTTCTTTGGACAACCCGCCGGATACATGTTCCACCGGAAGAAACAGGGTGAACGTGCTTCCCCGCGAAGGATAGCTTTCCAGCTCGATGGTGCCACCGAGCAATTCTGCCAGGCCGCGGCTGATCGATAATCCAAGACCTGTACCGCCATATTTCCTGCTGGTTGAACCCTCCGCCTGCTGGAAGGCTTCGAAGATGATATTTTGTTTTTCCTGGGGGATGCCGATGCCGGTATCATGAATGGCAAAGGCCACCACTTTTTTCGCATCATCCAGTATGCTGTTTCCCGGCTTCCAATTGTTGTTTGCTTCGTAGATCATTAATCTCACCTCACCCTTCTCGGTAAATTTGAAGGAATTGGACAACAGGTTTTTGAGGATCTGGTTCAACCGCTGCAGATCGGTATCCATCGCATCGGGTAGTTTGCCGTCGGTCTCAATCGTGAACCGCAGGTGCTTGGCTTCCGAGATCGGTTTGAAGGTCGTTTCCACAAATGACGCGATCTCAGAGAACCGGACGGGAGAAATATTTGCCGTGATAAATCCTGACTCGATCTTGGACAGATCCAAAATATCATTGATCAGCTGGATCAGGTCATCGCCGCAGGAGTGAATGGTTTTTGCATAGCGGATTTGTTTGTCATTGAGATTGCCTTCGGCATTTTCGTATAGTTGCTGCGCCAAGATCAGCAGGCTGTTCAGCGGTGTTCTCAACTCGTGCGACATATTCGCTAAAAATTCAGATTTGTATTTGGAGGTTAAGGTGAGCTGTTCTGCTTTTTCTTCCAGCGATCTCCTGGCCTCTTCCACTTCTTTATTCTTGGCCTCTACTTCATTTTTTTGTTTTACCATCAGCAGCGCTTTATCCTGTAA
>DATHGW010000381.1:0-3088 GCA_035317445.1 Puia sp. | reverse complement strand
TGGGTACTCGTACTCCGCAGGTCGATCACAACGCCCTTCCTGCCTTCCTGTACCAGTTGATTGAACAAAGGCACCGCAACCTGCGAATAGGTAGTCACCATATTCCAGGCCAGGGAATCAAATATTGGGCTGGGCATCGCGATACATAAAAAATCCGCTGAATGGCCATTGATATACATATTGGTGTCTGAGATGTAAAAAGGCAGTGCGCCTGCCAATCCGGGGTTTTCAAATCCCCCATCAAAAGAGGAAAAGGCAGGCATTTTTTTGCGTTCGGGTCTTCCGCAACCGGATATGATCCATGTCATGAGCAGCAGGCTCATGGTCAATACAGCGATTTTTTGCATGCTTTATTTTCGGTTTTAAATATGTTAACGGCGAGCTGTACAATAATCGTGCTATTCAGGCTCAATTTATTTGCCGTGATTGCACATGCTGCGGAATAATTTGCACGAATTCTACGTATTCATGTCGTAATGGCTTAGATATTGGTGAAGGAGCAAAAGCCAAGAGGCAAATTTTACCCCTCATCAAGTTATAATAATCGGCTTTTTTGGTAAGGGATCTACTGAAAGAAATGCATTTATTTTTGGAGCTAATCTAGATAATGCCGAGTAGGTATTATTAGGTGCTGATAGTACAAATACCGTAAGCGTAGATATCAAAAAGTTTTGCTGATGTTGCAGGTTTTTATCAAAAGTAAGAAGTGCTTCAAAATCATTTTCAATCATCAATTTCAAAAGTTGTCCGTTTTTAGGGAAAGATTTCTGGCGGAAAATAATTTTCCGGCAATTTCGAGGACTACAACGGCCTGTTCTTTGGAAACGCTGGGAAAGTCATCCAAAAAATTGTCGAGAGAAACACCAAGTTCCAAGTGATCGAATAGCGATTCGACCGGTACCCTTGTTCCTTTAAACACTGGTTGTCCTCCAAGTGTTTCTGAGTCAATTGAGGAGCCGATATTGGGGACAATTCTTCGGATATTTATGATCGTTGTCGAAATGTTTATTTAATCCCATCAATCGTTGTTTCCGCTGCCCCAACAATCTGTCCGTCCTTTTTATGCTGCAGGTAGGCGATCACGTTACAATCCTTTGCGGAAAGACCGTCCGGGAGGGATAGGAGGACGAGGCCGGATGGGGCTGGTTCAATCGCTTTAAAATCCCGGACGATATTGATGTGCTTCAATTGGCGTCCCTTGTTTTCTCCTCTTTTTACATCGGTCAGCGCGCTGGACTGGAGAAGTGCAAAATTAATCAGTTGTCCGGTTGCCGGAGCGTTTTTGTAATTGACGGATACCGTTTTATTGTTATTGGAGGAAGCCTTAATCTCGATCCTGGAGTCAGTCTTTTTATTCAGTTCTTCGCTTACCACGTTTGCTAATCTTTTTCTGTCTGAGCCAATGAATTCAGTTCTACCATTGACTACGATCTCTGGTGTGTAAATGCTGTTCAAATTGAGCCGGCTTTCGTATTGTTGTTGGCGTAGGGTACTTGACTTGCTGCTGAATCCATCCTTCCAGCCAAGTGCATCCCAATAATCCACATGAAAGGCCAGTATAAAAACATGTTTTCTTTTTTCGCCGGCCAAATCAATGATGGCCTCATCCGCAGGTGGACAACTGGAGCATCCTTCGGAGGTAAATAATTCCACTACGGCGATGCCATCCTGGCCTTGATCTGTGTTTTCGTGATCAGTAGTACTGTGAGAGCAGGCAATGATGGCTGCAGCGACAACGGCCAAGGCATAAATCATTTTCATGCGATGTGATTAAATCGTTTAAGAAATGAATGATTTTTGATCGACAATATGTTTATCCGGCAAATCTCTGTCAATTTTTAAACCCAGCCATACTGTCTAATTGGCATTTTTTTTTGCTCCCGGGGATACCCTTTTTCTGCTTTTTTATTAGTTTTCTTCGGGATTTGTTCGGGGTTTGTTCGGGATTTGTTCGGGACTGCCTAGGGAAACCCCGAACAAACCCCGAACAAATCCCGAAGAAAGTATTAAAATGTCGCCGGCCAGACCATTCTGTCTTGTACTGAACGGGTTTTGCCGTTGGTCAAAATGACAGGCGACTCAGGTAAGGATAAATCACAAAAAAAGGATACATTCAATATTAATAAACACTAAATACTGCAAAATGAAATTGTATTCAATGCTCTATGTATTCATCGCCTCCTTTTTTTTGCAATTAACCGTATCCGGGCAAAAAAAATTAGGTAATGAAACGCAAGAGCAAAAGCAGGAACGGATGGCCTGGTGGACCCATGACCGTTTCGGCATGTTCATTCACTGGGGATTGTACTCTCTGGCAGCAAGACATGAATGGGTAAAAAATCATGAAAGGCTGACCAATGACCAGTATCAGGTTTATTTTGATGAATTTAATCCGGATCTTTTTGAGCCCAAAGCATGGGCGAAACAGGCAAAAGAAGCGGGAATGAAATATGCCGTGCTCACCACCAAACATCATGAAGGTTTTTGTCTTTTTGATTCAAAGTTTACCGCGTATAAAGCGACCAATACACAGGCCAAAAGGGATCTGGTTAAGGAATTTGTTGAAGCATTCAGGGCCGAAGGATTAAAAGTCGGGTTTTATTACTCCCTGATCGACTGGCATCATCCCGATTTCACTATCGACAACAATCATCCCCAGCGGATCGATCATGGTTCAGATGCTTCTTATGACAGCCTGAATAAAAACCGGGACATTAAAAAATACCGCGAGTATTTATTTAACCAGGTGAGGGAATTATTGACTAATTATGGAAAGATCGATATTATATGGTTTGATTTTTCCTATCCGGGTAAACAGGGCAAGGGAAGGAATGACTGGAACTCCGTCGAACTCCTGAAAATGGCCAGGCAGCTGCAACCCGGAATTATTGTTGATAACCGGCTTGATCTAATGGATTATGATGATGGATTTGATTTTGTTACACCGGAGCAATATAAGGCGGCTGACTGGCCGACAGTAAACGGCAAAAAAGTACCCTGGGAAACCTGTCAGACCTTTTCAGGATCCTGGGGATATTACCGGGATGAAAATTCCTGGAAAATTACTCCGCAACTCCTGGAATTACTG
>DATHGW010000380.1:0-3070 GCA_035317445.1 Puia sp. | reverse complement strand
GATGGAACTGTACACCCATGATATTGTCATGCTCAAGGCCGGCTGCAAAACGATATCCATAATCTGCATACAGCAACACGTCTTCTTCATGATCCGGCCGGGCAAAAAAAGAATGTACAAAATAAAAACGCGGATCATCGTACATATTATCTAAAAGCCTGGACGGTTTGGCGATGATCACATCTGTCCAACCCATGTGCGGGATCTTCAGCGAGGCCGGCATTTGTTCTGGCTTAAACCTGACCACTTTTCCTCTGATCCATCCCAGTCCGGGGAGTTTGCCTTCTTCACTACCCTCCAGTAACAGCTGCTGGCCCACACAAATGCCCAGCAGGGGAATTTTTTCCTGCAGCACTTTTTTATTGAGCGCTTCGAGTAGTCCTGACTGCTGTAATTTTTCCGCGCAGGTGTCGAAAGCGCCCACGCCTGGAAGGATGAGCTTATCAGCGGCCAGTATGTCTTTTTCCTGCGAGGAGATCAGGGCATCGCTTCCTGCCTTTTTCAGCATATTTTTTATCGAAGCGAGGTTGCCCACACCATAGTCCACGATGGTCAGCATTCAATTTCGTTGTGCACAGATGGCATAATTGACAAATGTGAAAGGATCGATTTTTTTTGGGGCAAACCAGTGCAGCAATCTCAGGAACCGGGAGCCCGACAGTATGGAATTCTGTCCCTCCATTTTGGAGATGTCAAAACCCGTATCCCGGAACAGGTTTGTCATGGAGTTGCCGGTAAAAAACCTAAGGTGTGTTTTGTCCATAATGCCCGAAGCGGTGTAATTCCAATCACCCTTTAGGATCAAAGGTTTGAGTACCGAATAGCATTGTATATTCGGAATAGATGCAATGACCCATCCGTTTTTTCGTAATAAGGACCTGGCAAGCTGTAGCGCCTCCCATGGATTGACCAGGTGTTCCAGCACATCATTAAAAATGATGGCGTCGAATTTCGCGTCTCCAAAATCAAGGGCCGGATGGAAAATATCATGGTAAACTTTGTCCAGCCATTTTTCAGCTACTACTGCCGAATCGGTAGGCTCTACTCCCCAAACCCGGCAATTCCTTTTTTCTTTCAGCATCCTGCCAAAGCCACCCGATGAACAACCCACGTCTAAAACAAATTCCACGTCGGATGGTACAAAGGCAAGCATCTCCTGTCTTTCCTGGTCGTAATATTCGTCTTTTTTGAGATGGTATAAATCTTTTTCGAAACTCATTCCCTTACCAAAATTTAATTTCTCCTTTAATAAGTTTTTTTGATGTTCCGATCAATTCGTAATACACGGGTTTTAGGAACCAGAGCCTGAACATGGGGAAAAATACACCGGCTACCAAGGCTGTTTTTCCGCCCGCATTCCTGATGGACCCGAGCGACCGCGTAACCAGGTTGAACCTGCGGAGCAGGTGCGCGAAATTCCCCCTGATGTAGTTATTGGGATAAGGCACTTTATGATTTACATGCCCCGCATTTTTAAACCTGTTTCTCCAAAGCGGTCTGTCGCCACATTGCACATAGTTTCCCCTGGTGAGGTAAAAACAAAGCGTGGGATAAATGTTATTATACGCGCAGGTTTTATTGACCCACCACCATACCGGAAACCTTACCCCGAGTATGCTTTCCCTGACGAATAATCCATAACCGAATCCGTCATAGAAAACCCTGATGAGTTTCCTGATGCGTTCCTCCGGGTTTGATCCCGAATAGTCAATTTTTTTTGGATCATGGATATTGAACACCCGGCCCTGTTCATCAATATCGGCCACATTGCTGAAGGCCACGACCGCATCCGGCGTTCTTTGCAGTCCGTCGGCCAGCACGGAAATAAATTCAGGATCCCATTCATCATCATTGGCCGCCCACATGAAATATTTTCCCTTTGCTTCATGGAGCAGGAATTCCATATTTCGCGATATACCAATATTCTCCGGCTGCCGGATGTATTTAATGCGCTGATCCGCCGCAGCGTATTGTCTGCAGATGGCTTGGCTGCCGTCGGTAGAGCAATCATCAGAAATGATCAGTTCAATATTTGACCAGGTCTGACGAAGCAGCGAATCCAGGGCAAGTTCCAGGAAAGCTTTGTCGTTATACACCGGCATCCCGATACTCACTAATTCTTCCTTGTTCATCACGTAAACTTTGCCCATTTGTTTACTGCCGCCAATGCCTGCAGAAGCTTATCTTTTCTTTCTGATTTTTTGATTTTCGCGCGAATGGCTTTAATTTCTTCAGCTGACAGGGGGCAATCCGGATGATTAAAATTGTCCTCCAGGATCTTTTTCTTCAGGATGGGATAATTTTTGCGGGCATAGTCTGTTTTCGATTCCTGGTCATGGTGCAACCGGTTCCAATGCAGGTCTGCCGGCAACTTCACCATCGAATAGTAACGGGATAGCCTAAGCCAGAATTCAAAATCGCCTACCATGCGCTGACCCGAAAAACCTCCTATGGCTTGAAATGCGGCTGTTTTGATCAGTCCCGACCCCGGCGCGCGATCAAAATGATTGGTTTTATAAAAGCTGTCGAGGTAAATGTCATGTGGCGAAAGCAAAAAAGGACAAGGCCTGTCGTCGTCAGGATAGCCACCAAGACCGAAGCCGGCTTCCGGAAATTGTTCGGTAAAGGTCACCATGACTTCCAGACCGTAATAGTACATGGTGTCGTCCGCATCCACGTACTTGATGTATTTTCCCTGCGCATAACCGGCGGCCTTGTTGCGGTTGGGATAGTCGCCGAGGTTAGATTCATTGACGAAACACCGGATGCGATGATCCTTTTCTGCATATTCATTGGCAATGGCAACGGACCGGTCGGTTGAACAATCATCGACAATGATCAATTCAAAATGCACATAGGATGAGTCCAATACGCTTTGGATGGCGGCTGCCAGGTATTTTTCCCTGTTGTACACCGTCATGAGCACGCTTACGAGAGGATACGCTGTTGTCATGAAGATTTAGTGCGTTCAGCTATTTTTTATCCGGCCTGAGGGCTTGTACGGGCGTTCCGGAAATGCCGTTGTGTACCTTTTCCAATTCTTCGTCGCCAGCCGCTACGGCCTGTTTAA
>DATHGW010000379.1:0-2853 GCA_035317445.1 Puia sp. | reverse complement strand
CATTGGGTAATTCGTTGGAGACGATCATCTGAACGCCGTTAGCATATAACGCTTCGGTCCGGAAAATGCCGTGTACATCCCAGAGCCCCTTATATTCAGGATCATCGGTGGGGAAGTTGGCATGACCCCAGATCTCGATCGGCCCGGTAAGTTCGGTTCCCATCCCCCAATGGGCGGTATCAATATGATGAGCACCCCAGCCCGTGATCATCCCGGCTCCAAACTCTTCGCAGCGCAACCAGCCAGGCCTGCTGGTAATACCTTTCACGCTTGCATCCTGCGCATGCACCCTGTCCTCCGTATAGTAAACTTCCGGAGTAGCGCCCAGCCAGGCATCATAATCCAGATTTGCCGGAAGCGACATCGGGATTTTATTGCCCCCTCCGGGGTCGCCTGGCAAGCCGACCTCAACTGCTTTTAATGTTCCGATCCTTCCATTTCGGACCAACTCACATACCCTCTTAAATTGAGGCCATGGATCGATGGAACGCTGCTGACTTCCCATCTGCAGGGTCCTTCCACTCCTTTTTACGGCATCGCTTAAGATCCTTCCTTCTTCGATCGTCAGCGAGGCAGGTTTTTGCAGATAGACGTCCTTACGGGCATTAACGGCATGAACGGCAACAATGGCATGTTGATGATCGGGGAGGCTTATATGCACCGCATCGATATCTTTATTTTGCAGAAGTTCCTTATAATCGTGATAGACGTCTATCTTCCAATCCCCTTTCAGGCCACCGTTGAAGTGGCCAGCTTTTTCATAATTGCTTTTCACGGCGGCCGGCCCCGCGGCGGCCCGGTCCCTGTCTACGTCGCAGACCGCCATTATCCTTGCGCCCGGATACCGGGCAATGGCGGTCATGTCATGACTGATGGAAATTCTGCCGCAGCCAATGGATGCAACATTGATCAAATTGCCTGGCGCATTTTTACCGAATACGCTCGCCGGGACGATCGTCGGGAAATTGACTGCGATGGCCGCTCCCAAAGAAGCCTTCCCTGCATTGCTCAGGAATTTCCTTCGACTTGATCTGTTTGCTTTTTTCATCGGTTTGTTTTTGATTTAAACGACCCTCTGAAATCGGTTATTTTTTCAACGGAAAAGGCCGTGCATTTTCCTGGGCTTTCAATGCCAGTTCGGTGGTAAGAAAACAATGTGTTTGCGTCATTGCGGTTTCGGTCCTGTTCAATACATCATCGACAAATCTGGGGCCGAATGGCAATACTTCATTGTTGCAGTCCATGTGTACCATTTCTTTATTATTGACCAGGTATAAATGGTTGCCGCCTTTATTCCCCGAGGCTACATCCGTATTCTTTCTTACCTCGATATATCCGTCGGTTCCGAGTATAGATAATCTTCCGTCTCCCCAGGTGTCCAGCGCATCAGGTGTAAACCAGTCAACCCTGATGTACCCGGCGCCGCCATTGCCGCTTAACATAACGTCTCCAAAGTCCTCGAACAATGTCTTGTCCGGATGATGAAAATTCGCTACTTGTGACATTAGGACTTGTGCTTCGGTTGACCCGGTAAAATGTAAATACTGATCGAACTGATGAGAGCCGATATCGGCAAGGATCCCCCCGTATCTTTTTTTATCCCAAAACCAATCCGGCCTGTCCGCCAATCCTGTTTTTCCGATATTATTATGAATTCTATGCGGCGCCAGGTTCACCGTTTGAATTACCTGACCAATTGCACCCTCTTTGACCAATTGGCTTGCTTTTTCCGTGGCCTTATTTTCAAACCGTTCGCTATATAGGATAGAATAAATCCGATTGGTTTCTTTTTGAACTTTTTGAACCGAAGCCAACTGTTTCAGACTGATAATGCCGGGCTTATCGCTTAAATAGTCTTTCCCGTGTTGCATCACCCGGATACCCAATGGGGCTCTTTCATCGGGTATGCCTGAACTTAACACTAATTGAATGGAAGGGTCTTCCAGTATTTCGTTTTCACTTTTTGCCAATTTCGCCTCCGGATAGGTTTTCAAAAAAGCAGCAGTTAAATCGGGTTCTTTGGCATACAATGCCGTCAATTCACCTCCTCCTCTCTTAATCGCATCTGTCATGCCATAAATATGGGGATGATTGATATTGATCACTGCAAATTTAATACGGTTGGCCGGGGTGATCATTTCCTTTGCCTTTTCGGCAGATTTGACGAATTTGATCCTGCCGATTATGGGAGACATCATCATTAAGCCGGATGCCTTAACAGAATCCTTTAGAAATTGTCTTCTGTGTTTTTTGGAGCTGTTCATGTGAAGAGGCTGTTATTGTTTTGAAAATGTACGAATTTTTCATCAATTCAGGAATGGCGAGGATTCTTATTCGATTTATCTATGTGCCTAAAATGGTAACGAATCAGGAACTTGATTATTTTCTATTTTGTTTCTTCTTCCGGCGATAGCCACTCCCAATAATTATCGCGATGAATAGCCTGAGTAGTGGGTGGGTGATACTCGGTCAGGAAAGCTTTTGGAAAACTGACTTTAGCTTTGGGGTTCCATTTAAATTCATAGGCGAAGATTTTACCGTCCTGCTCTTCGATATAATCGATCTCTGCCTGGGCGGTATTGCGCCAGAAATAAGTATTCCCATAAAAACCGTTATAAGCCAATAATTTTTTTCGTTCACTTATAATAAAGTTCTCCCATAAAGCTCCAATATCGCTTCGTTGGGAAGCGGGCGCGAAATTGTTAATAATCGTATTGCGAACCCCATTATCATAAAAGTATATCTTACGCGTACTGCTGATTTCATTGCGCAGGTTACGGGCAAAAGGATTAAGCCGGAAAATGACAAAGGCCTTTTCCAACAGATCGATATAATCGCTCACCGTCGCCTTGT
>DATHGW010000378.1:0-4696 GCA_035317445.1 Puia sp. | reverse complement strand
AAAACCTTCCCACCGTTCCAGATGCGGCGCAAACTTAGTTTTGACAAAAGGTTGATCGTATCGTTCCAATTTAGCGTTGGCATAAGATCCCTAAAATTAGCCCGAAACTTGGTAAGTCCCAGCCTCAGCTGCCCATTTCTTCTTAATTGGTTCTTTTACGCGGTTTCCGGCTGGCAGATTTATATTTGCACGCGGTTAACAGATATTATGGCGAAGAAAAAAAAGAAAGGCGGACCCTGGGGAGTTGTATTGATCTTATTGGTTACTGCCATCGTGGTGATGTTTTGCTTTGCGATCTATGAATGGTGGCTCGACAGAAAATCACATTTCGTGCGATACGAAGAATTTGGCATCGACATTCCCGTTAACTATGCCATTCATGGTATTGACGTGTCGAAGTACCAGAACATCATTGACTGGGAATCAGTCAAGGGAATGAATATCGGAGCCGTAAGGATCGGATTCGCTTTTATGAAGGCCACCGAAGGACTTGGTAATGAGGATGCATTCTTTGAACGCAACTGGAAAAAAGCAAAGGACGCCGGGATGGTCAGGGGAGCCTATCATTTTTTCCTGGCGACCAAGAGCGGTAAGGCTCAGGCGGAAAACTTTATCAAATCGGTTAATATGGTTTCGGGTGATCTTCCGCCTGTTCTGGATATTGAACAAACGTATGGCGTACCTACCGATAAATTAAAAGAGAGGGCCCTCGAGTGGTTGGAAACCGTGCGGGCCTACTATGGAACGGTGCCGATGGTCTATACTAATGTTGAATTCTATAAGAAATACCTGAAAGACGATTTTGATAAGTACCCTCTCTGGGTGGCCCATTACCTTCAGCCCGAGCGACCGCGCATATCCCGCAACTGGAGTTTCTGGCAGCATAGTGAAAGCGGAAAGGTCAATGGGATCGTCACCAAAGTAGATTTCAACGTGTTTAGCGGCGATTCCCTCGAATTCAGAAAGTTATTGATGTATTAACCGGGCTTTATTATCTTTCATTCATAAATCGCTTTATATTATGAGTGGCGTGGAACCCGAAGCAAGAGATTTCCTCAAAAAGGTCGCATGGTCTGTTTTTTTTGGAATTGCCTGGATGATGATCAATATGGTCTTTGGTATTTACTTCCAACTTTTTTTTATAGAAGACAGGATTTCAATCGGAAATATTATTTTCTACCTGTTCTTTCTCGTCAGCAGTTTTGCACTCATTCGCTTCTACTATAGAACATGGAGGCAAAAGTATCCGCATGGGTAAAAAACAATGGCAATAGACAATAGGCAATTGTTCATTGCATATTGCCTATTGATTTTTTCCATCCAGAATAATCGGCGCGCCCCCCTTACCCATAATAATCATTTTTGCATTGGTCGAGGCTGCCAATTCTCTCATGGCTTTTATTTGCTCGTATTGGAGTTGCTTATCGGTCAGGCTTTCACTGATGATGTGTTGGTAGTCAGCAATACCCTGTGCCTCCACGCGCTTTCTTTCTGCCTCCTGTCTTTCCTTCTGCAATACGAATTGCATTTTCTGCGCTTCCTGTTCTGCACTGATTTTTTGTTCAATGGACGTTTTAACCGCCTGCGGCAGGGTAATATTTCTTACCAGCAACTGCTCCAGCACCAATCCCCTTTTTCTGAAGTCCTCTTCAATACTCTTAATGATCCTCAATTGAAATTCATCCCGCTTGGTTGAATACAATGCGATCGCCTCATAATAGACGGCATTGTCCCTGATCTTGGTCCGGGTGAGCGGACGGACGATCTTGTCCGTATAGTCAAGACCAGTCTCGCGAAGAATATTGGGCGCCATGGAAGGAAGTACCTTATACAAAACCGTTAGGTCGATAATCACTTCCAGTCCATCGGAAGTCAGTGCGCGGATGGCGTCGTCTCCTTGTTTGACCCCTTCGTCATGAACACCGCTCATAGTATAATTCTGCGTTTTTACATCCATTTTCTCAACCTCGAGTAGTGGATTGATGAAATGAAGCCCGCTGGGCAATACGTCATCCTGGACCTTGCCAAATAATTTCTTAACGCCGATCTCACCCGCGCCAATTTGTATGATGCAGGCCAGCAATACACCGATCAATATCAGTAACAATCCGACCGTACGCGTCGGCCCTGCAAAACGTTTAACAATATCCTGGTTGCGGCCCATGGCCAAACCAACGAAAAAGACGATGATCCCTAAAATAATGAGTGCCATAATAAATAATTTAGATGTGCTGAGCCCTGATCAGCTCGTGTGATCTGAAACAATAACCCATTTGCCATTTATTTTGCGGAATAGCAGGGTGTAGACGCCGCCAAGATCTCCCAGGCTTCTTTTCAGAAACCACTTACCAATGATAAAATAATAATCCGGTGAAAGCCTTTTCATGCTGAGCAGGATAAAAAACAGTTTTCCCATGTGGGCCTGGTCGTTATAATTCTTTTTGTAGTTGTTCAGCGCATTTTTATAGCCATAGCTGATGCCGTTCTTGCCGACAAAGATCAGGGAATCGTGGTTCCAATATCCCTTCATGAAATCACTCACACTGCCCCTGTTCCAGGCCAGCACCTGGTCATCCAGTACTTTTTTGATGTCTGATGTGTCATTGGGCTGAGCCTGGCATGCCATGGAAAAAGAGCCGAGCAGAAGAAAAAGGAAGAGCGGTTTCATGTGAAGATTTCTCCGCTGAAATTAGAACTAAAATTCCACTTGCAGCATGTTTGGCGAAGACGCTGGCAGGCAACTCAGATTATCCTCAGCTTGGCATAATTCAACATAATCTTCTTTTCCCCGTTCAATTCAAACTTTACGGTAGCGACGGGATTATGGGCGGACCCTTCCATTTTCAATACTTCGCCAAAGCCGAATTTCTGGTGTTCCACTTTTTGTCCAACCTGCAACTGGGAAGTATCGCTGGCGACAAAGTCGGGCGAGGGTACATGTTCCCTAGGCGTTTGCCTGGGACCGGTGGCCAGGAATGAAGGTTTGCCACCGGATTTGGATTTATCCGTGTCAAATCCGCGGTTCATTCTATCGAAGGCGCTCCGGGCATTGAACTGCTGGCTGGAATGTTGGCTTGCAGACCTGCCCCCGGAAAAACTTCTATCCACATATTCATCGGGGATCTCATCGATAAAGCGGCTGGGCTCGTTTTGTACAAGCGACCCAAAACGATATCGGGTATTGGCATAACTGATCCAGAGTTTCTGCTTTGTGCGGGTGACCACGACGTAAAACAGCCTTCTCTCTTCTTCCAATTCCTCGCGGGTATTGATGGACATTGCATTGGGAAAAAGCATTTCCTCCAGCCCGGCTGCAAACACACAACTGAACTCAAGGCCCTTGGCCGCATGAATGGTCATGAGTTTTACGGTATCAGCGTTTGGATCTTTCTCATCCGCATCTGTAAGCAGCGTGATTTGTTGCAGGTAGGATGACAAGGTTGAATTGTTGGCGGATTCGGATGTCTCGATCACGATGCCATCTTCGTCGATCCTTGACAGGTTTTGCTGGTTATCCACCCATTCTCTGATGCTGTTCAGCAACTCCTGCAGATTTTCATAACGCGCCAATCCTTCAGTTGTCTTATCATTAAAAAGATCCTTGACAATATTGGTTTGTTTGCCCACATGGATCGCTACTTCATAGGCATTCTTTGTAGCCAGCATGCTGGCAAAGCTTTTGATCATGAGCACGAACTGATCGATCGATTCCAGTGCACCGGCTTTGAAACCAAAACCCGCGGCATGGGTCAATACCTCCCACATGGAAATATTTTGTTCATTTGCGGCGAGGACCGCCTTATCGATTGAGGTCTTGCCGATGCCCCTTGCGGGATAATTGATGATGCGTTTCAGGGATTCTTCGTCCCTGGGATTGACAATTACCCGAAGGTAAGCCAGGAAATCCTTGATCTCTTTGCGCTGGTAAAAACTGATGCCTCCGTAGATCGTATAGGCAAGTCCCATGCGCCGGAGGTTTTCTTCAAACGCACGGCTTTGGGCATTGGTCCTGTACAGGATGGCGAAATCCCGGTTGGAATAATGATTGCGTAGCTTTTGTTCCTGTATAGTATCCGCGACAAATTTACCCTCATCGTTGTCCGTCAGGGTACGCACCAGCTTGATCTTTTCTCCAACCAAATTGTCAGTCCACAGGTTCTTTGGAATCTGTCCTTTATTGTTCTTGATCACTTCATTGGCAACATTCAAAATACTCTGGGTGCTGCGATAGTTTTGTTCCAGCTTTACAATTTTCACATCATCGTAGTCTTTCTGGAATTGCAGGATATTCTCAATGGTCGCTCCCCGGAAACTGTAAATACTTTGAGCGTCATCTCCGACCACGCATACATTCTCATGAACGGCACCAAGCAATTTGATGATCTCATATTGCGCAGGATTAGTATCCTGGAACTCATCGATCAGGATATAAGTAAATTTATACTGGTACTTGTGCAGCGATTCCGGAAAATTTTTCAGCAGCTCATAGAATTTCAACAGCAGGTCGTCGAAATCCATGGCGCCGTTCTTAAAGCAGCGTTTTACATAGGCATCATAGACCAACGCGATGGCGGGCCTGTTGCTGCGGAGGTCTTCCTGCTGAATATAGTAATCATTTGCATATGCTTCAGGTCCCACCAACCCATTCTTTGCCTGCGAAATGCGATTGTAGACTATGCCGGGTTTGTAATGCTTG
>DATHGW010000377.1:0-2625 GCA_035317445.1 Puia sp. | reverse complement strand
TTTACTTTCCCCGGATCGAATTCCACCAGGCCTTTCATATCCCGCAATTGCCTTACATAGAAATGAATGCCGTCCACCTCGCCCCACCCAAGAAAAATATCGGGCGCACCCTGGATCAATCGCTGTCCGATCACAACCCGTTGGCCCGGATTTGGATAGGCAGATGGATCAACGAACGATTCGAGTACCGAGGGCTGTGCTTCTTTTACCTGGAGAAACAAGATATCTTCGGGACTGTTTCCCGTGAGGAAAATAATCCAGCACCTGTTTCCCACGCTGCCTACACCAACCACTTTTCTGACTACATCGGTAATCTGATAATGCTGAAGTAGCTTTTTCCGGTCGTCCGCCAGCGAAAGCAAATAGGATTCAAGCACTATTTGCATAGCCTCTGCTACCGGCTTTCCGGATGCTGTTTGTGTTTCCCTTACGATGAATGGAGGATTGACCCGAAGCCGTAATTGATCGCCGGTCAGTTCGGTCATTTTACCGAGTACCTGGAGATGGGTTCGGTGACGGGCTTTGTTAACTATCTTTATTAACCGTTTGCGTTCAGCGGGAGTAAGTGTTTTGAGCACATCCCTTTCGCTGATGGTGGTGTACCATAGTTCTAAATTACCCAAATAAGCAAATTCTTTCATGCGGTTCCGGTAAGCGCTAACGGCCGCTCGCACGGATTGCTCGCAAAGATTGGTGTCCGCTTCCAGAAACCTGCCGTTGGCCACGATACTTGCCACCAGGCGCTTCAGATCCCATTCCCAGGGGCCCGGCAGGGTTTCATCAAAATCGTTGATACCGAAAATAAGATTGCGTTCAGCAGAAGTAAATACACCAAAATTGCCAATATGCATGTCACCACATGCCTGCACCGGTATTCCGCAAGTCGGTGCGCTGGCAGCCAGATCGGCCGCCATGATGGCCGCTGCTCCTCGTAAGAATGCAAACGGGGAACTAAGCATGCGGGCATACCGGATGGGTACCAGGTCGGGTAACTTGGTTTTTGCCTGTTCTTCCAGAATGGAAACAGGGTCAGCACGATGGGCAGCAGACTTATAGTCCCCCTGCCGGGCCCTTGGAAATTGATTGCGCAGCGCTTTGCCTGCTGCTATTCGTTGTTCAACACTTTGTTTTTTTGTTACTAACAGATGTCGCGGCTTTTTTTTCTTTTTCACCTGGCTGGTTTAGGGTCATTTTGAAATTGAATATACCAAAAATGTTCATTAAGAATTGTGCAGAATGACTCCATATGTCCGGTTTTTTACCTGGATTTCTTTTTCCTCAATACCCAATACAAACCCTTTACGTCAGCTGTCCATTCCCGCAAAAGAAAAACAAGGATGATTTCCTCAACAAGCTCGGCGCCGGTTGCAATCATGGCCAGGTAGAACAATATATAAACCGGCTGTGGAAGGAAAAAGAGGAGCAGCAGGAAAACACCCTGCAAAACTGCGGCGACCTTTGCCCCATACGTATGGAAACTCGTCATTTTCCGGTACTTGATGAAAGCCAATATGGTTTGAAATAGATACAGGGCCAGCAGAAAAATGAACAATACGAATTCTTCTTTCAGGAATTCTTTTTTGAATGCGATCATTCCTACCACGGCGGCAAGGATCGTGAGGTCATCTGCAATCGAATCAAGTCTTGCGCCAAAGACGCTGCCAACCTTATATTTTCTGGCTAAGAATCCGTCCACTGCATCGGTGAGAAAACTAACCGCCAGCAGCCATTTAAACACATCAGGACGATCATAAACAATCATTAATACAAGCAAAGGCGCTGAAAACAAACGATAAAGTGTAACGCCATTGATCAGATAGTATGCTCTTTTGGCCATTTCCGGATATAAACTTTCAACAAATGTAGCTTTCCAAAACGCCTTCCCTGTTATTCTTTTGCAAACATCACATAGCCGTAGGTCTGGTTTGCAGTCCTTCGAATCAGGGAGGGAAACAGCCTGGCAAACAAAGTCCAGGGAAACAAAAACGGAAGGCGGCGCCCGATCCGGTCTGCCTCATCCAGTATGAGGATATTTTCTTTCACCTTCCAGCCCTGCCGTGAAAAAAAAGACAATGGGTCTTTCACATCAAATTGAAAGGGTGTTTGCTTGACCATTTTCGACAGTTGCCTGGTATGTCTGGCTCTTCTCAGCGAGCCCCGGCTGTAATCCTGGATCCAGTAGACAAAAGACGGAACTTGAAAAATGTCTTTTGACAAATTTTCTGCCTGCTGCGGCTTTAAATAGGCGACAAGTCCTTCTGTAATGATCAATGCTTTCATCGTCCGCCTGCCAATCGTTTCAAATAAGATCTTTCGTTGATCATCTGCAGCCAGATCTGCCGTCACACGTTCCAGCTGACAATGTGGTATTTCATTTTTAAGCTTTTCATTCTTGTATTCAATAATGGAAGGAAGGTCTACCTCTATCCATTTCAGTGAGGAAGGAAGAGTCATCCGGTAGGGCCTGGTGTCCAAACCGGCGGCCATATTGATGACCGTGTCTATTCCGAATGAAATGGCTTTCGAGATCAAGCCGTCAATGGCGGTTGTTCTGACGGTCATGGCAAAGGCCATGGCCCCGGAATTTGGCGTGTTTTGGGCCATTTGTAATCCGCGATCGCCTGC
>DATHGW010000376.1:0-2001 GCA_035317445.1 Puia sp. | reverse complement strand
CAAATCCGCCCGGGCCTTTAAACACAACATACACACTAATAAGACTCACGCCTGGGACCATGAAAAGCGCATTTTCCACTCCATTTACTCCATGTGGGATCATTTCCCTCGAAATAATATGTGAAAACTTACTTAATCTTTTATTCTCATCGTAGGTCAAAGGCTCTTTCTTTGCAGCCGTCACTGTTACTACGGCCAGCATTTTCTTTTCATCCTGGGATGATATGGTGTCCAAATGGTCATCTATAACATGTCTGATAAACGCCAATGAAGAGTCTCCAAATCCGAGCTTAAGCTCTTTAGGAGTTTCAATTGTTGGAAAGCGGAAGGTATCCAACTGGATCAATACATCTTGCTGAACGCCTTTGTTATTTGACACTTCGATTTGGAAACGGCGACTATCGGCAAATTCCGGAAAAGGAAAATAAAAATTTCCACCGCTGCGAGTTGTATCTACGCCAAGATATAAATCCTGCCGATCCTGATTACAAAACAATGTTATTATTAGGCCATCCAGAGAAACCCGCTTACCATTCTTATTAAAAACCCTTCCACTTAAATAAAAGGGCGCTTCAGCCTTTTTTGTTGTATCAATTTGTATAAATTTCAATTTTCTGTAGATCTTTTTCCGTGCATATAAGACGTACTCTTCCTTCCTATTATCCAGATCATTGGAAAATTGTTTGGCTACTTTATCATTTGTAACAGCTAAAGACAATATAGCGATTGTTGGTTGCTTTTTTTCATCCAAAATCGAAATATCCATTTTCACTTTTTCCCGCGCTTGATAATTGCTCTTGTCGGCCATTACTTCAGTAACAATTCCTGAGGACAAACTCACGGACCTCTGACTAATTAATTCTTTTTGCTCGTTGAAAAGAAGGAAATCGGATATTCCCAACGGAATATCCTTCTTTGATACTGAAACTTCATACATACTTTTTCCCATAGAGCCAAAAAATATCCTGCCCCGGTTTACGCCTAAGATAAAAGTTTTTGGATCTGTTCTGAAAAGACCATTTCCGAGAGCCACAAATAGCACCAACGCAGTATCAGACGGTTTAACTAAAGACAACCTGGCCCCGTCTGTCTCGGCGAATGGCAATAAGTAATTTGTTCCAGGCCTTTCTTTTAGTCCGAAGTGGGCAACATACTTCTCGTCGTTTTGAACAAAATACCGGAACATGCCAAAACCGGAATTTGGTGAGGAAAAGCGTGCTACGATTGAATCTTCTTCGTTTTTAAGATAGCCTGAAATACTAACGGGTTTGCCATCCAAATCTTTGATGCTAAATGCCATTCTTTGATCAGTGCCTTCAATAATTGATCCGCCTTCCGGCAAAAAAGAGACCAGGTATTCACCGTTTGTGGAGTCTCTATTATTATTTCCACGTCTGTTGGATGCAGGTCGCCGATTCTTCGGATTAACAAAGTACAGGTGCTTCACAATTATGGCACCCGTGTCATCTCTTAATATCCTAAATGTATATGAACGAATCCAGTAATCTCCTTCAGCGAGCGTGTCGGGGATATTTATAAATCCCTCCGTTCTTAACAGATCATTATTTAGAAAAAGGCTTGAAACTACCTCATCGTTTGCATTCACGATATCGACAAATAATAATTTGCTTTGCCGATCAAGCTTACCTGACACATTATTTAGACAATAGGCTCTGAAATATATAGTTTCCCCAACCCGATAAAGCCATCGATCTGTGTGTAGAAGAATCTCCTGGCCGCTGATCTTAGATAACAAACTGGGATAAGTGCCAAATAATGAATCAGCAGATTTGTCCGAATTAATTTGTCCGTGCAATGCGGAGGAAATCAGCAATAGACACCATAGTCCTTTGTTGAATCTTAAAATCATGACAAATAATAGTAAGTTTACAATATGCTATTAAACCCAAAAGTTAATCATTTCAAAAAGCTGTAAAAAATCAAATCTGCATAAGATTCACCTGCCTGAATTTATTCTTTCTATATATACATCGCGGCTAT
>DATHGW010000375.1:0-6920 GCA_035317445.1 Puia sp. | reverse complement strand
GGTCCTTATGCCTTCGGTGACGGTGGAATTTCCTTTTGGCAGCAATACCCTCGTCCCCGGTGAAACGGAAAATATCCGTTGGAGCTCTTATGGGGAAGCGGGTAATACGTTCAAGATCGAATATTCTGCAGACAACGGCAGTAGCTGGAACCTGATCACCAACAGCGTTCCATCGACCAGCCGGCTCTTGAACTGGACGGTTCCTCCAACAGCCACGAACCTTGGATTGATCCGCGTTACTACGAATAACCTCGGTTATTCAGATGTCAGCGACTATAATTTCACGATCATTCAACAGCCTTCATTAATCGTTACAAATCCCTGTCCCGGATATGCGCAATTGACCTGGAACAGCATTGCCTCGGCCAGTCTGTACGAAATCATGTTGCTGAAGGGAGATAGCATGCAAACGGTGACCAGTACTACCGACACCAGTTTTCTGTTAGACGGGCTCAATAAGGACAGCAGTTACTGGATCGGCGTACGTGCCGTGAACAATACGACCGCCGGACGCCGGTCGATATCCGCGAACATCATTCCCGCCAATGGCGCTTGTACATTACCGGTATTTAACAATGACATGACCGTAAATGCTATTGCCAGTCCTGTGACCGGCAGACAATTCACATCCTCGCAGTTGGGCACCAACCCGGTCAAGGTTAACCTAAAAAATCTCGGAAGCGTTGACGCCACAGGAACGTTCAATATCTCATATCAAATCAATTCCGGTACAGTAACGACGGAGTCAACGACACAAACCATTCCGGCAGCATCTGTTTACCAATATACTTTCACTCAACAATTCGATTTTTCCGCCGCAGGAACCTACATCATTAAAGCCTGGGTAAGCTTCCCGGGAGATGCCAACCACAACAACGATACCATCGTAGCTAAAGTCAAACAGCTCCAAAATGATCCATTGGTTTTAAGCCCGGCTTTTACGGAAGATTTTGAAACCGCCATGCCTCTGGCTTACACAGTCCAGACCAGGGGACTGGAAGGCCTGGACCGCTCTGATTTTACCAACACGCCAAACGGAAGGCTCAGGTTTTTTGTCAATACGGGTTTTTCAAGGAGCGGAAGCCGCGCCGCGACGCTCGACCAGGCCGTATACAACGCAGCAACTGCAGCAGACAGCCTGATCACAACCTTTAATCTTTCCGGTTATTCAGCTACAGACCAGATCTGGCTTGATTACTATTATAAAAAACAACTGCTTAGTTTTAATAAGCCGGGAAATGCTGTGTGGATCAGGGGCAATGATCAGGCAGCCTGGGTATTTGCAGATAGCATCTATCCCAAACCGTCAGATCCTTTCACCTACAGATCCGGAAAGAGCATCGATGTTACCGGCCTGCTGTCCAATGCAGCACCGACGCAAAACATCAGCAGCAGTTTCCAGGTTAAATTCGGAGAAGAAGGATTTGGACAGGCAAACGATGTAAACCCGATCGGTTACCTGGATGCAGGTTTGTCTTTTGACGATATTACGCTAACCAAATCTTCAAACGATCTCGGTCTGCTGTCGATTTTGCAACCAGATTTAACCAATCTTTGCGCGCTGTCTGCTGCAGAACCCGTGGGCGTACAGGTTAAAAATTATTCTGCCAATACATTGACTAATATTTCCATCAGTTACTCGCTGAACGGAAGCCTGGTTACGGAAAATATCCCGGCCATGACCCCCGGCCAGTCCATAACCTATACCTTTCTGCAAAGGGCAGATCTTTCGGCGTACCAGGACTATAACCTGCGCGCATGGGTTCACTATAGCGCCGACAATTACAGCCGGAACGACAGTCTTGACATCCTTAGTTTTCATACCGTCCCGGTGATCAGTTCTTTTCCCTATCTTGAAGGATTTGAAAGCAATAATGGTTACTGGTATTCGAATGGAATAAATGACAGTTGGCAATGGGGAATTCCTGCGAAATCTGTGATCAACCGTGCAGCCAATGGCACGCATGCCTGGGTCACCGGACTCCTTGGCAATTACAATGATAATGAATTGTCATATTTATATTCACCCTGCTTCGACCTCAGCGGACTAAACAAACCCGTGTTGTCCTTCAGTCATATTTTCCAGATGGAAGATGACTGTGTCTGCGATGATCATTGGGTAGAGTACAGTACCGACAATATTCATTGGACATCGCTTGACAGCACCGGCGGAGGCACCAACTGGTACGATGATACGGTCAATAAGGCCTGGCGTAAATCCTATACGACATGGCATGTTTCCAGTCACGACATTCCGGTAAAGAATACGAAGCTTCGTTTCCGTTTTGTCGTTCAGAGCGATCCCGCTACGAATTTTGAGGGCGTGGGGATCGATGATATTCACGTTTTTGATAAAGCGCCGGTATATGACAGCAGTAACATTCTTGCCGGGCTTGGCCAGACCCTGAGCGGAAACGGCTGGATTCATTTTGATGTCGCTGGAAAACGCATCGCGTCAATCAATCCCAATGGCCAAAACCTGGGAAATACCGACGTGAAGGTTTATATAAACAAGGCTGCTATCAGGGACACAAATAATCAGTATTACCTCGACAGGAATATTGTTATCCAGCCCAGCATCCAACCCAGCAGTTATGTCGCGGTGAGGTATTATTTTACGGATTCCGAAGCGGTTCGCCTGGTGCATGCCGCAGGTTGCAGCAACTGTACGACGATCGCCGATGCGTACCTGTCTGGCGTAACGCAGTATGGCAGCAAGCTGCTGACCGAAGAAGACAGTACACTCGACAATAATATCAACGGCAGTTACACATTCTATAAGCCACAGCAGGATGTGGCCATCATTCCATACGATAATGGATATTATGCAGAATACAATGTATACAGTTTTTCTGAGTTCTGGATCAACGGCGGGGGACCGGGTCAGGACCAGGCACTTCCTATCGTACTGGATAGTTTCACCGTTGTGCGGGTAGATACCACAGGGCTATTACAATGGTTGTTGTTCAATGGATCAGTTGCGGACAGTTTTATCGTGCAAAAAAGCACGGATGCCAGCAATTTTTCGCAAACGATCGCCAGTATTAAAGCAGATAGTACTGTTCAGGCTTACCAGTATACGGATAAACAATTGGTGAACGGCTTAAATTATTACAGGATCAAAATCATACAACAGGATGGGCATTATCAATATTCTCCGATCAGGAATATTACTTATTCCAAAACCAATACACCAACCTTCAATGCCGTATTTCCAAATCCCATTGGCAGCGGCCCGCTTTATGTCAATACTGTTTCCAACTGCAACAGGATTGAACTTTATGATGTATTGGGAAGATTTGTCCGCGCTGAAAATAAGACGGGCCTTCAAAATACATTTAACGTGGCTAACCTTGTGAAGGGCGTATATATCCTGCGTGTGCGCACCGATGCGGGGAGTTTTATCAGTAAGGTCGTCGTGAACTAATGTGAAAATAAAAACCTAATTTTCATATTTCTTTATATTCATCTTTACAGTGGCAAAGCTTTTTAAAATAAAGAAACACGGAAAGGTTGGTGAAGCGCCCGGAACCATCTTCGTATCCGGAGATGCACTTGAACCGAGGATATTTGTTTTTTCGATCAGCCCTGCCGGTTGCAAAGAATACCAGCCAGAAAATTTCGATTCTCTGCTGAAATACCTTGAAGAAAATGAAGGATACGTGAGCTGGGTGCAGGTTAAAGGCCTTGGCAATGAATTGCTCATAAAAGAATTCGGCGATCATTTCAATATCAATGCGCTTGCATTGGAAGACATTTCAGATCCTACCGAGCGGCCAAAATACGAAGAATACGACGATTTTGTTTTTGCTATCAGCAGGCTGATCGTCCTGAACAATGACCAGCAGGCCTCTAATTGCCAGCTGTCTGTAGTAGTTCAAAAGAAACTGTTGATCTGTTTCCAGGAAACCTACGAGGAATATTTCACGGAATTGAAAAAAAGACTGAAAAATTCAAAAACGGCTATCCGGGACAAGGATTCAGGGTATCTTTTTTATGCTATATTGGATACCGTTTACGATCGTTATTTTGACCTGCTGGACCACCTGGAAGAGTCGCTTGCGGAACTGGAAGAAAGCATCAACAGGAATCCACAAAGACGTAATATGCAGGAAGCGCAACGTATCAAGCGGCTGCTCATCCTGCTGCACCGGGTCACCTGGCCCGAAAGGGATAAAATGAGCGAGATCCTCCGGTCCGACAATCCACTGATCAGCAGGAAAGACAAAATATTCATGCGTGATGCATACGACCATTGTATTGATATTATCGAAACCATTCACAGTCAAAAGGAATTGGCCACGAATCTGACAGATATTTATTTGTCAACCATCAACAACCAAATGAATGACGTGATGCGCATCCTGACCATCGTGTCTGCCATTTTTATTCCCCTCTCCTTTATTGCTTCTATATATGGAATGAATTTTGCCCGGATCGACCCCCTTACGGGCAAGGTCATGGAACACAATATGCCAGAATTATACAGTCCTCACGGATATCAATATACCCTGATGGCGATGGGCGGAATTACAGCCGTGCAGCTGGTCATATTTTGGAGGAAGGGGTGGTTTAACAGATTGAAATAGGAGATTAACATAAATAAAATCAACATCATGCCCGGAGACTCCCTGCGCATCAATAATAAAGCGGTTAAGCAAAACAGTTATGACGCCATTATCGTTGGATCCGGGATCAGTGGAGGCTGGGCCGCCAAAGAACTTTGTGAAAAGGGATTAAAGGTGCTCATGCTAGAGAGAGGAAAAAACATAGTTCACCCGAACTACCCTACGGCGACAAAAAATATCTGGGAGTTCCCGCACCGGGGACGACTTTCTTCCGATGATAAGAGAAAAAGTTTTGTCCAAAGCCGTCACTATTCCTTCAGGGATGATAACAAACAATTTTATATCAATGACCTCGAAAACCCCTACGAAGAAGTAAAAAGGTTCGACTGGATAAGGGGTGATGTTGTCGGGGGACGATCATTGCTTTGGGCAAGACAATGCTTACGCTGGAGCGATCTTGATTTTGAAGCCAACGGAAAAGAAGGCATTGGCACCGATTGGCCTGTGCGTTACCGTGATATCGCGCCATGGTACGATTATGTGGAACGTTTTATTGGCGTCAGCGGATCTCCGGAGGGATTGCCTCATCTTCCCGATGGTATATTCCAACCTCCTATGGAGATGAATTGCGTCGAAAAGCATTTCAAGTCAACGGTGGAAAAAAAATTCCGGGACGTTAAAGTAACCATCGGCAGAACAGCCAATTTAACGGCTCCGGTCAAGGGTCGTGGTGTTTGTCAAAACAGGGACTTATGTCATCGCGGTTGCCCCTATGGCGCTTATTTCAGCACTAATGCCAGCACCTTACCTGCTGCATTTGAGACAGGCCGACTCACGCTTAAATCCGATTCCCTCGTTAACAAAGTTATTTATGATGAACACAGGCAAAGAGCCGTTGGTGTGGAAGTGATCAATACCCTGACAAACCAGGTGGAAGAATTTTATTCTACCATCCTATTCCTGAATGCGTCAACCCTGGCCACCAGTTTCATTTTACTCAACTCAACCTCAAACCGTTTTCCGAACGGATTGGGAAATGGAAGCGACCAGGTTGGACGTAACCTGATGGATCATCACAAGACTTTGGGTATATCGGGAACGATCGAAGGGTTTCGGGACACATATTATTATGGACGGCGGCCAATCGGATGTTATATCCCCCGCTTTCGAAACATAAAAGAAAAAAGAAGCGATTATATACGAGGGTTTGGCACCCAGCTTAGCGCACATCGTCAACGGGGCGTCAATGGAAACCAGGCAGTGCTCGGGCCAGAATTGAAAGAAGCCCTCAGTGAACCCGGGAACTGGAACCTGGGATTCACGAGCTTCGGAGAATGTCTTCCCTATGCGGAAAACCGGGTGACGCTGAACACCACACTAAAAGATCGTTGGGGAAGGAAGACATTGACTGTTGATGCAGAATTCAGGGAAAACGAAAAGCAAATGCACAAGGAGATGTTGACGAGTATGCAGGAGATGATGGAGGCAGTGGATTGCAAAAACATCCGGATTGAAGAAGGAATGTCATTCCCCGGAAATGCAAATCATGAAATGGGTACAGCCCGGATGGGCAGGGATCCCAAAACTTCTGTCCTGAACGGATTCAATCAAATGCACGAAGTGAAGAATGTTTTTATTACGGATGGCTCTTTCATGAGCTCTTCCAGTTGCGTCAACCCATCGCTGAGTTACATGGCTTTTACCGCGAGGGCAGCTGACTTCGCTATAAAAGAGCTCAAAAAAGGGAACTTATAAGCGCGGCTGACATATTGCGCTCGGGACAATTAATTGATGGTCAGCAGCTTTGCCCCTACAAGGCTAATATGCCGGTCGAATCAAGATTTTGGCTGCCTTTGCCCGGGTTCTGATTATTTTTCATACCTTTGCGAACTCTAAAAAAGACCTCATGAACAGCCGTCGGGAGTTTGAAATAGCGTTTGTGGGGTTAAAGCCCGGTATTCATGAGTTCAGTTACCAGGTCAACGACAAGTTTTTTGAAGCTTACCAGCAACAGGATTTCAGGCATTGTGAAGCGAATGTAAAACTGGTTTTGGATAAAAAGGCCGGTTTTATGTTGTTGAAGTTCGAAATCAGTGGCAAGCTTGAGGTGATCTGTGACCGTTGCGGAAACAGTTTGCCGCTGGAACTTTGGGATGAGTTCAACATCCTGGCTAAATTGGTCGAGGATCCAGACCTAATGAACCAGCAGGAGGAAGACCCGGATGTATATTACATCTCAAAGGGTGAAAGCCACCTGCACATTGCGGATTGGATCTATGAATTCGTCAACCTCAGTATTCCAACACAGCGCATGTGCAGCGAAGAAGAAATCGGAGGCCCGCATTGTAACAA
>DATHGW010000374.1:0-3008 GCA_035317445.1 Puia sp. | reverse complement strand
CAACCCAGCGCAACCTGATTTTTATTTCGGGCCATACGCACAAACCCGTCTTTGCATCCCTGGATCATATCGAAAAGCTCAGCAAAGAACTGGAAGCCGCAGAGCTGGCCAAAGATGAAGCCTCGATCACTGCCATCAGGCGGGAGCTTAATAAAAGAAAGGCCGAATTTCCAGGCAAACAGCAGCTGAAGACGATCGCGCGTCCTTCGTATTTCAACAGCGGGTGTTGCTGTTTTGATGACGGCGACATCACCGGCATCGAAATTTCGGATGGGCATATCCGTTTGGTCAAATGGCATACTGTGCCCGGTGGATCTCAGCGGCTGGTGCTGGAAGAAGCGCCGCTGGAGGAAATATTTGAGGCGATCAGGTCGGGGAAGATGAAGAAGGATTAAAATAAAATCTTACACGCAAACCCATTCAGCCATTGATTTAATGCCCACCATGAAAAGGGAAAGGCGACCAATACAATAATCAATACCAGCTTCAGGAAATCTTTTGACAACAACATGACCACATGGCGCGTGGGAGCCCCTGCTATTTTCCATATTTCGATTTCTTTCTGTCTTTGTGATGGTCGCTTCATGCTGGGGTCTATTTGGATACGGCATGGGTTCTGATCAAGTCCAGCATTAGTCCAGTAAATACTGGACTAATGCTGGACTTGATCAGAAAAATAACATAACTCAGCAATAAGCCACTAAGGCCGAAGGATCTATTGATTTATTAGCCTTTCAGGTGGTCGCAGGTTCCTTCAGCGTGTCAAAATAACTTTCCCTGCTCACCCGGCCGCCTGAACTGGGTACAATCCAGTTCCCATCTTTCGGCATTGAGACCATATAATTTCCCGTACTTTTTGTATTGCTGTCTAACCAGCTCGGCAATCTGTCCTTCGCCGCGCATGCGCACACCAAAACGAGAATCATTGACCTGTCCGTCATGACCGGCTTCGATCATGTGCCAGACCTTATCGGCCCGATCGGGGAAATTTTTATAGAGCCAGTCATGGAAGAGGAGCTTGATGGCACCATTCAAACGGATAAATGTATACGCAGTAAATGTGGCGCCATTGTCTTTGGCTTCTTTCATGATCCGTTGCATCTCGTGTTCATTCAGCCCGGGTATCATCGGTCCCAGCATAACGCCCATGCGTATCCCCTCATTGCTGAGCTCGCGGATGGTACGCAGGCGCTGGCTGGCGGTGGTGGTACGCGGTTCCATGGAACGCCGCAGGTCTTCATTGAAAGAAGTGATCGACACCAGGATCGATACCAGTTTTTTTCTCGCCATTTCTTTCAGCAGGTCCTTGTCGCGCAGCATGCCGGCATTTTTGGTGATCATGCCGACGGGCTGGTTGAATTCATTGCAGACTTCCAGGATGCCCCGGGTCAGTCCATAGATCTGTTCGGCCGGCTGGTAGCAATCGGTATTGCCGCTGAGCCCGATGGGCACGCATTCCCATTTTGGATTCATGAGAAATTTCCTGAGCAGTTGCGGCGCATTTTTCTTGACGATGATCTTGCTTTCGAAATCCAGCCCTGCGCTATAGCCCCAGTATTCGTGCACATTGCGGGCATAGCAATAGATGCAGCCATGTTCGCAGCCGGCATAGGGGTTCATGCTGTACATCATGCCGACATCAGGTGATTCTACTTTGTTGACGATGGATTTTGATTCCTGTTCAATATACTGGGTGGCGATATTGGATTCCGTCCAGTCGTCGATGCCCTCGATATGATCTTTTCCGATGGAATCCTTTAGGAATTTATTTTTTGTATTGATCTGTGCGCCGCGGCCCCTGAGGTATTGGGATGCTTCTTCTTTTTGTATCGCCTTAACGGGCACTGAGTCTTTTTTGAGGTTGCTCATATGTGAAAATGTAAAGTGTGAATGAAAAATAAAGTAACCCCCCTGACGGTCGCAGACTCCGTGAGGGTTGCAAACCCCTCACGGAGTCTGCGACCGTCAGGGGTTGGCGGGCTGAACCTTTTATTGCGACTCGCTAAACCCCGACGGGGGTTTGCAACCCCGTCGGGGGGTCTTCGATTAGTCGGCGGGCCTTCGATTAATTGTCCTCACCCAAACAATTCCCCCTGCCTGGTCATCACCGGCAAATTCTTAAACTCGAAACGCCGCAGGATCTGGTATCCTTTGGCGCCTGCTCTTCGCCTTAACAGCAGCATGCCGTCGGCGATAAATCTGCCGGTAAAATTCCGGTTGGAAAAATCCAGCCATCCTTTTTCGTATTGCCAGGGCAGCAGTTTGCGGACAATAGTGAGATAGGGATCATCAATAAAATGAGGCTTGTGTTCCGCATCGAATTTCATCAGCCGTTGTACATCCCTGACCTGTCTGACCAATTGCCTGATGGGCTCTCGGGTAGCCACATGGATATAAATAGTGTGTGATGGAAAGCTTCCGAAATCCTTTAGTTCCACTTTGACCGGATGGAATCCCATCGCAATGGGATTCAACCTGCTGATGATGCGTTCCTCCATCATCTCCAGCTGGGAAAACCTGACCAGGGTCAATCTTGGTTTTCCCCAAAGCGCCTGGGGAGCCTGGTAAGTGTCAGAAAAATCCTTTTTGACCTGTACGATCCTGTTTCTTAGTTCTTCGTGGGGGTCCAGGATCAATTCGTACTCATTGAGCTGGTATCCGGGTAATTGCTGCACATGCTGTACCATACATTTTTTTTAAAAAGTTCTTTCCGAAAGATTTGATTCCTCAATAATTTAGTATAAATTTACTAAATAAATTAGTAACTAAAAAATATATTTATGTCCGGGGAAATTTTTTACGGCGCCGCCTACAAGGGCTCGAAGCAGTTTTCGCAGCAGGACGTTAAGACCGCCAACGCCACCGGTTTTACCGCTGCAGCAGATGATTATATGGAGCGGGGCATTGATTTGAATGAAGAGCTCATCAGGAATAAGCCCGCCACTTTCTTCATGCGGGTGACCGGAGATGCCATGATCGGGGCGGGCATCTTCGACGGAGATACGGTC
>DATHGW010000373.1:0-4659 GCA_035317445.1 Puia sp. | reverse complement strand
AAACCCAGGCAGTTCGGCGGTTCCGCATATATTGGACTGTTAGAACAGGGTCTTGAGCTGGAAGGGGTCGGGGCCCGCAAAAAATTCACCTGGCTGGTTGGCGCGAGGAACAAGAGCAACAAGAACTTACTCAGCAGCCAGGAGACGACAGGCAATTATTCACCGTCCTCATCAGACCTCCAGGCACTGCTGACGTACCAGCTCAGCGAAAAGAATGCGCTGGAGCTGATGGGAACCATTTCGCAAACAAGGTTTTCGCTTATCCCCGAATCGAGCCAGTTGACCTCTTCGGTGTTCTCACCTTATTTTACATCCAACCTTGCGCTGGATATTCTTTTCAACGGCCAGGAACAGGACCGCTATCAAACCAATATGATCGGATTGTCACTGACCCAGCAACTCAGGAAAAACCTGAAATTGAAATGGATGCTGTCGCGATTCGAGGATGATGAAAAGGAGTCATTCGATATTACCGGGAATTATCTTTTTGGAGAACGCGATTTCGATAAAAGCAGTTCAACCTACGGACTGATCATCAATCCATTGGGCGCCGGCCTCTATCAAACCTATGCAAGGGACCGGCTGAACATCACCGTTTGGAACGCGAGCCACAAGGGTTATCTCACCCTGGACAAACATTATGTGCAGTGGGGCATCAGCGCGGACCAGCAATCGGTAAGCGACAGGCTGCATGAATGGGAATTCCAGGATTCTGCGGGTTATTCGCTGCCGCATTCGCAGGACTCGCTGCCACTGAGCAGCTATTTACATTCCTCCGCCAGCCTGGATATAACGCGCCTTTCGGGATTCTTCCAGGACAATATTGCGTTTAAGGATGCCCGTGATTTTACCCTGCAGGCGGGGATCCGGTACAACTATAATTCCCTGAACAACCAGTTCCTGCTTTCCCCACGCATAGGTTTTTCATGGAAACCAAGGCAATCCAAAAAGGACATCGTCTACCGGGGAGCAATCGGGATTTACGATCAACCCCCTTTTTATCGCGAACTGCGAAGACCAGACGGAAGCATCAACAAGAACCTGAAAGCCCAGCAGAGCTGGCAGGTGACAGCAGGATTGGACTATAATTTTCCTTTTGCTGGCCGCCCATTCAGACTAACTGCCGAAGCTTATTATAAAAACATGACCCATGTTGTTCCTTACGATATTGAGAATGTACGTATCCGTTATTTTGGAGAAAATGCCGCCAGGGCTTATGCAGCCGGGGTGGAAATGCGCTTATTCGGCGAACTCGTGAAAGATGCAGAAAGCTGGATCAGCATCGGGTTTATGAAGACACAGGAAAAAATCAACAACGCCTTTTATTACAATTACCGGTTGGATTCTTTGAACCAACCTGTCGACAGCATGCGTGTTGAACAAGGATGGGTTCGCCGTCCGACAGACCGGCTATTCACCCTTGGTATGTTTATCCAGGACTACCTTACCACCAATAAGAATTTCAAAGTCTCTCTCAATTTCTTATACGGAAGCAATCTTCCGTATAATCTGCCCGGAAGTATAAAATACCGAAATGCATTGATCGTAGATCCGTACATACGCATTGATCTTGGATTCAGCGCCCTGTTGCTGGATAGTGAAAAAAGCAACCGGCGAAGCCATAACCCCTTCCGTAATTTTGAGAACATCTGGGCAACATTGGAAGTATTTAATATCATTGACCGCGCCAACACCATTTCCTATTTATTCATCAAAGACTTCTCCAATACCGTTTATGCGATGCCCCAGCGGCTCACCCCTAGGTTGCTGAATTTAAAACTGGTTGCGAGGTTTTGAGCTAATGGGTCTGACGGTCCCCGTCTGACCATTCGCAAGCTGCATTTTGTTTCCAAAAAAGCATATTTGTTTCCCATCATGAGAAATTAACGAGCAGTTTTTCTGATACAATCAGATGAATATCAATGCCTTAATCCTTGGCTGCAAAATGGTTATTATATGCCAAATCACCCTTATGAAACTACGTATGAATGCCATTTTGGAAGCCTTATTTAATCCCAAACCCAACGATCATCTGAAGAGGAATCCTGCCGATGATTATCAATACGGTCATGGGCTGATTCTGATCCCGGTTCCAAACCAATCAAACCGTGAAGAAAGACTTAACCAGGAGACAACCAGAAGGTAGTACCCGATCCTGCATTGACCATTAAACCTAACCCTAAACATGAATATCTCCTTATTCCCTAAAGAATTTATCCATCTTGTAACGGTAGAAATCGTCGCGCAAAAAGAAGGATATTATGTGGTGAGCCTTACGGATATACAGGGAAAAATATTAAGAATGCTCGGAATCGACCTATCCATAGGCGTCAACTGCTTCCGCCTGGACCGGTTGGAAGTCTTATCCTCAGGGATATACTACTTCCACGTCGCAGGCAGGAGTGGAAAACCTATTTATAGTACAGAACTCATTAAACAATAGGACGGAAAATTTCTTAGGACTTTGAAGGAGCTTTTTTTTAAAGGCTCCTTCTGTTTTTACAGCAGTTTCCCCCTGCTTCAATAACTTTGGGGCATGACCAAACTCTCCGTGAACATCAACAAGTTCGCCACAATTCGCAATAGCCGGGGCGGAAACAATCCCGACCTGGTGAAGGCGGCAACTGATGCCCAACGATTCGGGGCTGATGGGGTGACGGTTCATCCGCGGCCCGACGAACGACATATCCGCTACCAGGATGTGTATGATATAAAAAAAGTAATCACGACAGAGTTCAATATTGAGGGCAACAGCCAGGAGCAAAAATTTATTGACCTGGTACTCGCCGTTCATCCCGAACAGGTCACCCTCGTGCCGGACGCACTGGATCAAATTACTTCTAATCACGGGTGGGATACCATTCGTCACAAGAAATATCTCAAGGAGACCATCAGCATTTTCAAACAGGAAGGAATCCGGGTATCCATCTTTGTTGATCCGGTGATCGCGATGGTAGAGGGCGCCGCTGAAACCGGCACCGACAGGATAGAATTGTATACCGAAGCTTATGCAAAAGGTTTCGCAACAGGCGACAATCAGGCTGTGGTTGCCCCTTATATAACGGCGGCGAAAAGAGCCCGCGAACTCGGCCTGGGCATTAACGCTGGCCACGATCTCGATTTGCAAAACCTGAAATATTTTGCAGAACAGGTTCCCGGTCTCGACGAAGTGTCTATCGGCCACGCATTGATCTGCGATGCACTATACCTTGGCTATGAGAATGCCGTTCAACTGTATAAAAGGCAACTGCAGGTTAAAACGTAAATGAATACCATCCATCCTCCATTTCGTCTTCACATCCTTATTGTACGGCTTTGGTAATAATTCTCTATCAGGAGCAAACATCAGGTTTATATTTGGTGAATTACTGCTTTTGCTCATCTATAAAATCGCTTGTATGAAAAAAATCATGTTGACCTGCACGAGCCTGGCCTTACTTCAATTTTTCTGTATTGAATTCGCCACTGCTCAATTGAGTACCGCACCCAGCGGGGGGAATAAAAAAGCGCTGGTAGGTGAACGTATAGGATTAACCGATGTGACCATATCCTACGACCGGCCCGGCGTTAAAAAAAGAGAAGGGGAAATATGGGGTAAATTGGTTCCCGTGGGATATTCAGATCAGGGGTTTGGCAATACAAAACAGGCTCCATGGCGGGCGGGTGCTAACGAAAATACAACCATAGAATTTTCTACTGCTGTCAATATCGAAGGAAAGACATTGCAGGCGGGCAAATATGGTTTCTTCGTTGCCTATGATCCGGATGAGTGCACGCTTATCTTTTCTAAGAACAACAGTTCATGGGGAAGCTTTTATTACAATCCGGCCGAAGACGCCCTTCGTGTAAAAGTAAAACCTCTGCATGCCGATGGATCGGTGGAGTGGTTAAAATATGAATTCATCAATCAAACTGACAATAGCGCAACGGTCGCCCTCGAATGGGAAAAACTCATTATCCCGTTTAAAATTGACGTGGATGTAGTGTCTGCCCAGGTGGCGTCTTTCAGGAATGAATTAAGAACCAGCAAAGCATTTACATGGGAAAGCTGGTCGCAGGCAGCTCAGTGGTGTGCCCAACACAATACCAATCTCGACGAAGCCCTTTTGTGGGCTGATTCAGCGACGAGTACTACTTTTGGCGGAGACAGGAGTTTCCAGGCCTGGGCCGCCAAGGCGCAGGTATTGGATAAATTGGGACGCAGCACTGAGGCCGTCGCCATCATGAAGAAAGCGTTGCCCCTGGGAAGCAAGTTTGAATTGCATCAATATGCCAGACAGCTCATTTTGCAGAAGAAACCACAGGATGCAATGGAAGTATTTAAAGCCAACTATGATAAAAACCCCAATGAGTTCACCACGAATATGGGCATGGCGAGGGGATATTCCGCAACCGGGAATTACAAAAAGGCCCTGGAATTTGCTCAAAAGGCGATCGTGCAGGCGCCAGATCCTGTCAATAAATCAAACACAGAAAAAGCCGTTAAAACGCTGCAGGAAGGGAAGGACTTTAATTGAGTCGGGAGCCAAAAGGCCTGTCATTCCGAGTGGAGCGAGGAATCAGTTGTAAAGCGGCTTACCCTAACCGCCGATTCCTCGCTCCGCTCGGAATGACAAGACTCCCGACTCTAATTACATCCAAGCAATTCGCAGAGCTTTG
>DATHGW010000372.1:0-7558 GCA_035317445.1 Puia sp. | reverse complement strand
CTGGCCTTTGAAACCGTGGGCCGTTATGGGTTTACCCCCGTGTTTAATCAAGTGCTGATCAGGGCAAAAAATGTAAACTATTTCGTCGCCATATCTACACCACTACGCCTGGGAAATGAAAAGCCTGTTTCCGTCGGACTGGCACTTCAGTTTGGGTTGACCTTCTGATGGATTGGTTCGGGGGCCTTTCAAGGAAACCCTTTATGACTTAACCGGTCCTGGTTAGTAAAACTATTTCCTTACAGGGCTCAAATCAATACCCTTTTCGTGTAATTTGAGCGCAAATGGTAATGCTTATCAGGGGAATTCCCAATTTATTTTTATCTTTGTGTAGATAAGTTATGTCAAAAATACTTTTAAAATCTAGACATCGGAAAACACAAGTTTCCAGAGCTGACATTCGAAATGCCGTGGCAGGGTCGTTTTCAAAAGGCACTTATGTTAAAGGCGGTCTTGGCTCTGTAAAAAAAGGAACCAAAAAAAAGAGTACGGGTAAATCTGCGACGCGTAAATCACACAGTTCGGCTGCTGCCTGATATTGCCTATTCCCTAAACTTCATACGTAAACGACGGCTTGAAAAAACCCTCCTATAATGACTTAGCGTTTATCAATTGCCCCTTCGACGATAAGTATCAGCCTATCTTAAGGGCGATCATTTATGCTGTATATCGTTGCGGTTTTTTTCCGTCAACGACAATGGAAGAAGACAATGCACTTGACAACAGGATCGATAAGATCTTACGTCTTATTGGAAAATGCAGGTATGGTATTCATGATATTTCCAGGACGGAATTGAACGAAAATGATCTTCCCAGATTTAATATGCCTTTTGAATTGGGTGTTTTTTTTGCCGCACGTCGGTATGGAAATAAAATGCAGAAAACTAAAAACGCAATTGTATTTGAGAAAACCCGTTACCTGTATCAGCAATACCTATCAGATATAAATGGAGTCGATATCAAGGCGCATCAGAATAGGCCGACCGAAGCCATCCGGGGCATCCGCAATTGGCTCAGGACAACCTCCAAAAGAACTACTATCCCTAGTGCTCCCATTATCGTAAATGATTTTCGGGAGTTTCACTCTAAGTTGCCAGGGATAGCGAGAAAGGTTGGATTCAATTCGCTGAATGAAATTCCATTTAACGACTATTGTGCCTTTGTGGAGGAGGCGATAGAAGACAAGTTATCGGTTGCTTAATTTAATGGAGGTAATTAACGGCATCATTTCATTTTAGCGCCACTACTCAAGAATTTTATACAACCCTTCCTTTTCAAACAGTATCCGGCCTAGTTTCAAATCTGACCAACCTTCTTTTAGTTTGTAGGTAAATGCCGGGATATTACCATTTAGTTCGCACTCGATATAGCAAGTGGTAACCTTTCCATTTTTGATTTCTTCCATATCCTTTAACTGGTGAAGATGGGTGGAAATAAGAAAAAGGGAGTTGCTGAACTTCACGAGTCCTTTTATCGTTGCACTACTGATCTCCAGTGCGTCTTCAATATTCGTTCCCCTGAATAGTTCATCAAATACGGCAAAACAATTTCTGTTTTCTTCGGCCTCCAAAAGCACATTTTTTAACGTGATGATTTCTGACATAAAATGACTATAACCACTTACAATACTATCAGTAAGGTTAATAGCCACAGAAATAGTAGAAAAAAACGGTATGGTTGCTTTTGTAGCGGGCACGGCAAGTCCTTTATGACCAAGATAAACGCATAGGCTAACCGCTTTCAGCAGGGTCGATTTGCCCGACATGTTTGGACCAGTTATAAGAATGACATTTTTGCTGGCAATGAGATCGTTTCGGACAGGGTTTTTGATCAGCGGATGATAAAGTCCTTCAATCGAAAAACTACTGTCGTCAAATGATGGAAAGATAAAGCCATGCTTAACGATGCCATCGCTTATTGAAAGATAGGCTTCAAATAAATACCAGCGTTTCCAGAAGGATGCGGCCTCACCATTCGTTACTTTTTGGGTGAGGATCTTCATCAATTCAACAATATGTCCGATCCGGATGGTATTTTTTTTTCGTAAGATCAATTGATAACGCTCCAGGTTAAAATCGGCAAAGAAACCATTGATCTGTTCCAGCTCAATGGCATATTCCCGGGGGAAAAGCTTCGTATCGAGCTTACTTAAATAAGTGGAGTGTATTTTATAAAAAAGCTGGATCAGCATGACCAGTTTTCCTCTTTTTTGATGCCTTTCCTTCTCCGAAAAAATAAGCCTTCTTCTTAAGTGTGCCGCAGAAAAAGATCCCACGAAAAAGCTCTCAAAGAAATTGTATACATCGGATAAATTGAACCTTGAATAAGAGTAATCCTTTAATATGTTCCGGTTGCCAATGAAACCATTCAGCACATGTTGTCTGAACAATACTTCGGATTTTGAACCAATGGGTTCTGTCATGATGTCGCGCAGGGCCTGACCTGAAAATATGTTATACGTGAAATCAAATAGTGGAAGGATCTCATCTTCTATATGCAGGTCGGTAATATTTGTCATGTAGTACCTTTTTTATGGAAGGCTGTCTCTGAAGGGGAAATGCACATTCACTTTATCGTGCATCGTATACAGCCGCCACCTTTTGCCATCATCGACCATAATGCCGCTGGATTTGTTTTCACCGAGAATAGGATTGCCCGGAAATTTTTTCCAATGTACGAGATCGTCTGATACCGCTACATCGGTTGTCCATTCCCGCCAGTCGGCAAATGCCGACGCATGATAGTAGCCATAATAGCGTCCATGATATTTAATCACCTGGTCCATGGCCACAGCGTATTGATCATAGCCATCCGGACCCATCGGTATCACCGGGTCGTCCTGCACATTGGTCCAAACCCTTAGGTCTTTGGATGTGGCGAGCCAGATGCCATGATCATTCCGTTCATAAAATAAATACCAGACGCCGTTTTCGGTCCAGACGGTGGGTGTACCATAAGGACCCGGGTTGATGGAATTCTTATTGGTTTGTCTGATATCCAGGTTGCCCATTTCGGTCCAGTGTATCCGATCCGGGGAACTCAGTGAATGCGCCGTGTCGCCCCGCCCCTCTGAAAACATATAATACAGGCTATCCGATTTGATCACGCACATGTCTTCCACCCAACCCGCAGCATAAATGGGATTCGATGGATATCTTGTCCAGCTCAATCCGTCTGGTGACGTGGCATAGCCAAGATGTTTTTCGGAATCCTCTTTAACATATCCTGTATACCACATGTGATAGATGCTGTCCTCCTTCAGAATCCAGCCCCTTTCGCGGATATGACGATCCCAAGTTGTCGTATCCGTACCCGAAAAAACAGGATTGTGTGAATAGGCCACAAAATGAACGAGTTCATCGGGGAAATCCAGCGCATTCTTTTCTTTGTTTCCATTGCCCGAATTACAATCGACAAAGAAAACGACGCCAAGCAGGTAAATCATTGCATTGCGCATGAGCTGTGAAAATGGTTGAGCAAATGTATCTTATTATTTTATTGTTTTGGAACCTGTCGTGGCCGGGAAAAACTTCCCATCGGAGACTGAAAAATATCTGTTAACTTAACCCATAGAAACGCGTCCATCTAAAAATACAATTTATGAGAAAGTTCATGACTGAATTCATTGGTACTTTTTTCCTGGTATTAACTGTTGGTATGGCGGTCATCGGAGGGCTGGGCGATTTTGCGCCCCTGGCGATCGGCTCCGTTTTAATGGTCATGATTTTTGCAGGTGGCCATATTTCCGGGGGACATTACAATCCAGCGGTTACACTGGCCGTTTTGTTGCGCGGCAAAATTCCCCTGCGGGATGCCATTCCTTATATGATCGTGCAAATAGCAGGCGCGGGCCTCGCCTCGCTCGTGGTCATGTATTTATTGCATGATAAAATACCCGATCATGCGGATGGGATGGCTGATACCACAAAAGCGCTGCTGGCGGAATTCATCGGTACTTTTGCCCTAGCCTTTGTTGTGCTGAATGTGGCCACTGCCAAGGGCACAAGTGGCAACAGTTTTTATGGACTGGCGATCGGATTTACCGTTTTGGCCATGGCCTATGCACTGGGTGGTATATCAGGCGGAGCGTTCAATCCCGCGGTAGCTTTTGGTATCAGTCTGATGAAACTGGCATCCTGGACCAATATCTGGGTTTACCTGCTGGGATGTTTTGGCGGAGCTGCCGTAGCCGCGCTTGTTTTCAAACTATGCAATCCGGGTGACGTATAAAATGGAATGAAAATAATGGGTAAATTTATACTTCATGTCAATGCTTGCAGTGTATGAAAACGGTCAATCTGGAACAGCTGTTGGAAGACTACAAATCAGGATGGGGTCTTGAACAACCTTTTTATACAGACCACGGGATTTTTGAATTGGAATGGGAACATATCTGGAAAAAATACTGGTTGTTTGCCGGCACTATTGCAGAAATTCCTAAGGCGGGTGATTACTTCATTTACACTGCGCAAAAAGATTCCATCATCATCATCCGTGGAAATAAAGGGGAAGTATATGCGCATTATAATACCTGCAGACACAGGGGTTCTTTGATTTGTCTGGAAGAACGGGGTAATGCGCCAAAACTGATCTGCCCTTATCATCAATGGGTTTATGGTAAGGATGGCGAACTGCTCAAAGCACGCCTGATGCCGGATGATTTCGACAGATCCTTTCACGGATTGCACCCGGTACAGGTGCGGGTAGCCGATGGATTTATTTTTATTTCCCTGGCGCAAAAGCCTCCCGATTTTTCAAAAGTGCTGGACGATTGGAGCCCATTCCTGAAACCCTACCAGGTTCATAAGGCGAAGGTTGCCCATAAAAAAAGATATGAGTTGCGTACCAACTGGAAACTGATCGCAGAAAATTTCAGGGAATGTTATCACTGCGGACCGGCTCATCCCGAGTATTGCAATGCCGTGATCGGCGCCAATCTACGCGAACCTGTTGAGGAGCTGCTGGCAGAACGCCGGGTGGAATGGCAAAATAAAGGACTGGCGGTTGATACGATTGATTTTGTAGATGATTCATTTCATTTTGCCATCCGGTATCCGCTCCGTCCTGCCGTATTGAGTTATAGCCTCGATGGGAAAGCGGTTGCCATCCCGATGGGCGATCACCAGGATTTTAATGCAGGTGTGGTGGGTTTGGTCATGTACCCTAATTTTTGGATGGATGCGGTGAGCGACTATATGTGGACGATGCGACTTACGGCGGTTAGTCCTTCCCGTACGATCATTGATCTTACCTGGCTGGTAGATGGCGCTGCCGTGGAAGGATCGGATTATACCATTGACCGCCTGACCGATTTTTGGAGGATAACGGGCGAACAGGATTGGAAGCTATGCGAGAATAATTATCGCGGTGTGGAATCCAGCCATTACCTGCCCGGTCCATATGCGCCGGTTGAATTGGATGTTGCCCGGTTTGTGGATTGGTATGTAGAACGTCTGCGCGAAGGCATTGCCGAGACTGCATCGCTCTAAATTTTCTGCAGGTTCCATTGCTTGTTTTTTATGAAGAGGAGCATACACAATCCTACAATAGCCACAATGCCGGCATTCAGTAAAAAGATCTCTGCAATTTTCATTTTGCTGTCATATAAAAATCCTGTCCAGAGATTTCCTGCAATGGCGCCCGCTCCATAATAAGCGGCATATAAAAGGGATTGACCCGTCGCCCTCCAGTCTGCCGGCACCAGCACATTGACGTATTCCACACAAACCACCCAGAACAGCGACCAGGATATGCCGTGCAATGTTTCTATCGCGACGGCAGCATGAGGGTTTTTAACTACACTATACAGGAATAACCTGAGCGCCGTGGCAAAAACCGTAATGAGCAAAGTCGTTTTGATGCCAAACCTGCGGATGATCTTTGCAGAAAAATAAAATAAGGGCAGTTCACAAAGACCCTGAAAGGAAATGCCATAACCCACCAGCGAAGCCGAGGCCCCGTTTTCCTTCATGTAAATCGAATAGAAATTCCAGATGGTCGTCGCTCCTGCAGAAATCAGCAAAACGCAGATCAACAGAAAGATCAGGATCTTGTTGGCAAAAACGGCTTTGGTGTTCGCAAAGGATTGGCCACCGTCTGAGGCGATCTTTTCCTTATCCAGTTTCAATGAAAAGGAAAAAATAAAAGTCAGCAACATGCTGATCGCCGAAATGGCAAAAATGACTGTGGTGCTGATTGTCTCAATGAAATATCCTGCTATGATACCAGTAAATGCCCATCCCGCGGCCCCGGCTATCCGCAGCGTGCCATAAGAAAATGAAGGATCTTTTTGTACCAGGGTCAAAGAAAGACTATCCAGCAAGGGCTGTATGGAATTATAAAACAGCGCCATGAAAATGGTAATGAGAAACAGGTAAGCGAAACCACCATGAATAAGATAAAATGTATAGCTCAGCGATGCCAGAGCGGAAGACAATACCAGACATTTCTTATAGCCAAGCCGGTCAGCAACCATGCCATAAAAAGGCTGAACCAAAAACATCATCAATGGAGTAATGCTCAGGATGATGCCGATCTTTATTCCCGTTAACCCATGTGCTTTAAGATAATCGGCGAAGATCGGAAGCCAGGATGCCGTGCAACAAAATACCAGGAAGTACAGTATCCGCAACCTGTTGGCCTCGCTGATTTTCATGTGGTTTCTTTTTTCAGCAAAGAGGCTGCTTCTTCATCGATCATCAGAACTCCCTGTGGATGCATCCTGATGACGGTTGCGGGAATTTGGGTGCTGATGTTCTCCTCCACGACCTTTTTTATTATGACTGCCTTTTTTTGACCATTCGCCAGCACAATGGTTTTTTTACTTTCCAAAAGATGTTTCAGTCCCAGGGTGATGCCTTGTTTTAGTGCAACAGGTTTGCTAAAATATTTTTGACCCACGCTTATCGTGGTGTCATTCAGGTCCGTCACATGCGAATAATTCTCGAAGGAGACTCCGGGCTCATTAAAACCAATATGTCCATTCATGCCTACGCCCACGATCATTAAATCAATACCACCCTTGTCAAAAATAGTTTTATCCATGACTGCGCATTCCTGTGCAGGATCTTTGGACATTCCATCCAATAAATGAATTTGGGCAGGTGAAATACGTAAGGGGTCAAAAAGCAGGGTTTGGAAAAAGAAATGACAGCTTCCTTCGCTTTCAGGCGGAATGCCAATCCATTCATCCAGTCCGATAAAAGTACAGCGGCTAAAATCCAGTTTTTCTTTGAGGGCTCTTTCTGTCAATAGTTTACACATCAGCCGGGGCGTATCCCCGGAAGCCAGGCAAATCACCGCGTTTGGTTTATTGGTTACCAGGTCAATGATCTCCCCGGCAGCACGAAGCGAGAGCGCATGATAGTCGGAATAAATGTTCAGTTGCATATTTTTATTTTGATTTTATCATTCCTTCTAAAAAATGGATGCTGTCAGACAATTCAGGACTGATTCCTGTTTTTACGTATAACGCGGCCACACAGTTTGCAAACATAAGCGATAAGCCCGGATCAAGCTGCAGCAGCTTGGCAATACAAAAACCCGCATTAAAATTATC
>DATHGW010000371.1:0-2264 GCA_035317445.1 Puia sp. | reverse complement strand
TGTGCAATATCGGGGCGGTTCACCGCGGCGGCCTTGATTTGAATCAGCACTTCACCCGGCCCGACTTCTGGAATTGGTCTTTCCATTACTTGCAATGATTCCGGTCCACCAGGTTTTACAATGACGATGGCTTTCATACATAATTCTTTTGAACGGCGAAAAGTCAAGCCAGTTGCTGCAGCGTCTGAAGAAGTTGGTTGGCAGGCATCACGCCGGATTGGCGCCACTTAACGGCACCTTGCTTAAACAGGACCAGGGTTGGAACACTTTGTATCTTGTAAGTTGCGGCAGTATGCGGACTCTTATCGATATCCACTTTGATGATGGTAATGGTATCTCCCAGGTTCTTTTTTACTTCCTGCAGTATGGGAGGCATCATCTTGCAAGGACCACACCATTCAGCAGAGAAGTCGACCAGCACCGGCTTATCGCCATTGATCAACTGTTGGAATTTATTGGTCGGTCCTGTCGCCATCAGTTAAAAAAGATTTTTGTTTCAAATTCCATCTTCACGAAACCTTTGTCGTTGTGTGCAACAAACAAGGCAGCCAGTTTGGTGATCATCGCTTCGTACCTGGGATGGCCGGGGAGCGGAATGTAAGACGAAGATAACAACTGTCCTTTTAATGCGTCAAAATCGAGCACCTGTTTATTTTCAAAGGATTCCTTGTGAACCAGCAAGGGATCATAAAAGGACTGGATGGCAGGCTCGTCGGCCTGACGGATGTGTTGGTGATCGATTCCGAACTCCTGTTTCAGCAACGCATACGCAAGCAGGAAGGGACTGCTTTTTAGCCTGATGTTCCAGGCTAGTACAATATGTCCGCCAGGCTTTAATACTCTTGCGAATTCCTTTTTTGCTGCTTCCGCATCGATCCAGTGAAAAGCCTGTGCCACAGTAACCAGGTCCACACTATGGTTTCTCAGGCCGGTGTGTTCTGCGCGGTGAGAGCGGCTGGTAAATCCGATATATTTCGCCAGTTTTTTTTCAGATTCCCGCCGCATGTCTTCATTCGGTTCAATGCCGGTTACTTTATACCCGTTTTTCAAAAAAAGTTCAGAAAAAAGTCCGGTACCAGAGCCGATATCCGCAATGCGATGTGCTGGTTGCAGTCCGATGGTTCGTTCAAGAAAGGGAACGATGGCTGCGGGATAAGATGGGCGATACTTTACATAATTTTCCACTCTGTTCGAGAAACGCGTGGATGGATTCATTGCTGCCAGTTGCTGTTCCATAAGATCCGGGGAATTTATATTCCCGGAACAATATTATTGAATATTCAATTCAACATCCACCCATTCATAATAATTTAACCTGCGTTGACAAACAGATAACAAATCATTTAATCAGAGATCAATCCGTTTTCGGTCAAAAGAAAATTTGCACACGCAATCAAATGATGAGTCATGAATTTCCTATTGGGTCAACTTTTCCACAAATGTCACGATGAAGATATCCCATATTGACATTTTTTTTCCAGAATAGGGAATAAAACCAGGTCAAATTGGAGGATTTAAGGCGGGAAATCATTTGGCATGAGGCTTGTATATATGTCTATGGTTTTTCATAGGATATTGGATTTTAAAACGGGCTGGATTTCTATCCTGGCCCTTTTCTTTTTTTAAGGCATCTGCGATGATCTCCCGCATTAGATATTTCCCTTTTTTAATTCATTTACTGCATAGTCAACTGCTCTTGCCGTTAACGCCATATAGGTTAGTGAAGGATTTTGATTGGCACTGGATGTCATGCAGGATCCATCGGTCACAAAGACATTTGATGCATCCCAAAGCTGATTATGCCCATTAAGGACGGATGTTTTGGGATTTCGTCCCATTCTGGCCGTACCCATTTCATGAATGCATAATCCCGGATTAGCGTCGGGATCGTTAAATGTCGTGATATTTTTTAATCCGGATCTTTCCAACATTTCCGCTGCGCTGTTCATCATGTCTGTGCGCATGGCCAGTTCATTCTCACGCCAAATGCAATCAATATCGGGCAATGGCAGTCCCCATTTGTCTTTCTTATCCTTGCTTAAGGTCATCCGGTTATCGGGATGGGGCAAATGTTCACCCCAGCCTCCCATCCACATACTCCATCCCCCTGCTTCGGTCAATTTCTCTTTCAATGATTCCCCGATCCCCTCAAGGTCGCTTACCCGTCCACGGTATGCACCGCCCTGGTACCCAAATCCGCGCACATAATTGGACTGTTTTGTTTTTGCGTTGATGTTCCGGAAGCGGGGCACATAGATTCCATT
>DATHGW010000370.1:0-12638 GCA_035317445.1 Puia sp. | reverse complement strand
TATGACCAATGTGGGCGTTTTTGGAAGCCTCATGGGCACTCCGATCATCAACCAGCCACAGGTGGCCATACTTGCCGTAGGCGCCATCAAGAAACGCCCTGTTGTTATTGAAACTGAACAGGGCGATGCCATTGCCATCAGACATATGATGTATCTCTCCCTGTCTTATGACCACCGTATTATCGACGGAAGCCTGGGTGCCAGTTTCCTGACAGAAATCGCGAAGACGCTCGAAGGGTTTAATCCGGAGAGAGGTTATTAAAGAGGCGAGGGGTGAATGGCGAGTGGCTAGTATTTTGCCAGGAATAACAAGCTTCCACTTTCACTTATAATAAAACCCGCTAATAAGACGTTAACTCAATAGAAAGGCTCTCAATCATCAGGGAATTTGTAAGATTGGATCTATGTAACCAGGTTTTTTTGTAAATTCAACGATCACTAAACCCATAGCACCTTGAAAACATTGTCCGAAACCTGGTTTGCCGATGGCTATATTGATTTTGAGTTGAAAAAATACACCCTCCTCGCCTACCTGCAGGAAGTAGACAAATACTTTAACGAAAATAAATTGTACCCGCAACTGGCGGACATTATTTTTCACTACAACAACCTCGTTGCTTTTCGTGAAAACAAAAAATTTCTCCAGGAACAATTTCCTAAAAAGCTTACCGGGGTTCAGATCGAAAAACTACAAGTCCTCTATGAACAGATCATTCAGGATGATGACCTGATGCAGGAATTGGAAGATATCATCAATTTTTCCGCCACATGCATGAAGACCGCGATCAGCAGCGGAACGGAGATCTATGAATTCGTTGAAGACAAATTGAAGATATTTCCTGTGGGCATCGTGCCGCTGGATATCAATGAGGGCTATTTCTTTTTGAGTGAAGGTTCATTCACCGCCACCCGCGTTTACCAGTATCGCCTGAGTTTCTTCGAAAAACACGATGAGAAATACCGCAGCATCCGAACAGAGTATATTGATACATGGAAGCGGAGTATGACCAATACTTACGAACACATCAAACTGCACCTGATCAAACTGCGCACTGACATTCAGAATCCAGCAGTCTACTCCATTGAAACAGCGCTTAAATTCCCCATAGAAGAAACCCTTCTTCCTATAGCCAAGAGAAGCCTGGTGCGATATATTTCTACTCAGGCTGCATAGACTTCAGCCTGGAAATTTTGACAGTCTTTCGTGTCTTAGTGCATATCCCCTGCATTTATTTGTGTAAATTAGAAACCGCCAATCAAACCAATGATAACACCTTGAAAAAATCTTTCAAACAGCAGTTCTCTTCCTGGACTAACAATATTTCACCGGATGCTGATGCTGATTGGACCTCGCAGCTTCGCGTATTGAATAATATCGTGGATCTGATCACTCCCAGGCATAGCCTGGAGGAAATTATCGCGATGATTTATCTAAACGTAAACCAATTGCTCGATGCCTACCAGTTTTGTGTTGGTATTTACGATGAAAAAGAAGGTTTGATACACTATAAGGGAATGATCGAAAATGGCAAGCCGCTTCCTGATTTTTCTGTTGATGCTCTGGATAAAGGCCGCCTTGCATCCTGGTGTATCCGTAACGAGCAGGACATTTTTATGAATGATTTTGACCGGGAATACAGCAAATACCTGGCAATAAAACCACTCCCGCTCGCTGGCATAAAACCCAAGGCAGCCCTGTACACGCCTTTAAAGTTAAATAACAAAATGGCAGGCCTTGTAGTGGTACGATCGATACACAAGAATGTTTACCAGCCACATCATCTTTATTTTTTAAAGACAGTTGGAAACTTTGTGATCAGGGCAATGGAATTAGCCAGGATCTCCTCGACACCATTTGTTCAGGGAAATGGAAGAAGCAAAGAATGGAGATGGAATAATGAAAGCGAATTGCCCGCCAAATCAAAAAATATATTACTAAAACTCACCTTAAGAGAAAAAGATGTTTTGCTTTTATTGGTAACCGGGTTGTCCAACAAAGCAATTGCTGAAAAAATATTCGTCTCAGCGGGCACAGTTAAAACCCATACTCTCCATATTTACCAGAAGATGAATGTGGTCAACAGAAGTTCTGCAATACTGAAGGCAGTTGAGTTGGCATGGGTCGTTTAAAATCTACCATTTGGTAGAGATAAAGGGAATTACCAATAATTACCTTTAATAAAATTTTAAAAATGATGCCACTCGCGATACGTGATTCAATCTGTCAAAAACCATCCCTCGAAAATACTGTGCATTACCTGGCACACACGTTCTCTTTTTTAGCTACTGGTAAGGATACCGACAATGCTTATGCACTCATCCATTGTTTTTTTAGAAAAGGATTTACTCCGCCCCCTCATTATCACCAATATGAAGATGAATCCTTTTATTTACTTGACGGCATGATCGACTTCAGGGTTGGAGAAAAAAAGTTTAGGGCCGCAGCCGGCGAGTTGGTTATATTACCGAAGGAGATTCCCCATAGTTTTGATTTGGTAAGCGACACGGCCAAGGCTTTATTGTTGATAACACCCGCTGGGTTTGAAACGGTCTTCCAAGAGTTTGGAGTAGCTGCGCAAACCTTGGATTTACCTCCTGTACCCGATCATCTGCCAAAAGAATTATTTCAACAGATACATATGCGATGTATTGAATTAGGAAATGTTTGGATGCCACAGATCTGAGTTGGCGGCGCCCCGGAGAAATAAAGTTCCGGAAATTGTCTGAATCTCCTGTAACAGTCCGTCATAGCTCAGGAATACATTTCTTCATTATTAATCATCTCAAAAAATCATTTTATGACGACCCAGGAAGTTGCGAATCGCCTCGTTGACCTTTGCCGCAAGGGACAGATCCAGCAGGCACAATCAGAGTTCTACGGTGAATCCATGGTGAGCATCGAGCCCACCGGAGCACCTACCGAAAAAGCGACAGGATTGAAAGCTGTTGCAGAGAAAGGCCAAAAATTTGCCAGCATGATCGAAGAACGCCATGGGGGCTCTATCAGTGACCCGATCGTATCTGGTAATCATTTCAGCATGAGTATGGTATTGGACGCGACCATGAAGGGCCGCGGAAGGGTATTACTCGAAGAAATATGCGTTTATAAGGTGGAAAATGGAAAAATTGTTTACGAAGAATTTTTCTATTGATCTTTTGCCGGTTACGCTGGGCGTCTGCCGGCTATCCATGATCCATAGCCTTTGCTGATACAGGTTTTGATGATCAGTTCAATCTCTTTCAAGCGAAAGGGTTTGGAAATGAAGTCATTCATGCCCATGTTCAGGCAACGCTCCCTATCCTCTTTCATTGCATCAGCCGTGAGGGCAATAATGGGAATATCACATTGCGGCCAGGGTAAAGCCCGGATCATTTCCGTGGCGGCATATCCATCCATTACGGGCATATTGATGTCCATGAATATCAATGCGGGATCGTGCAGGGCCAGCATTGCCAGGGTTTCTTCGCCATTTCCGGCTTTGATGACCTCGTGACCCATATTGCCCAGCACTTCACAGATCAGCAACATATTCATCGGATTGTCTTCTGCTACCAATATTTTCAGGCTTTTTGTAAATTTTGATATCCGTGGTATACTTTGATGAATGCCTTTGCTGACATAGCTTTTTTCGAAAAGAAAAGATAGCAGGTTAACCAGTTCGTTTAATTTAACAGGCTTCGAAAGGAACTTATGGATGCCTGCTTTCTCCGCTTCGTGTTGGAACATGTTTTTTTCCAGGGACGAGAGCATTAGAATATAAGGTTCAGAAGGGCCATGCGTCATTTTCCTGATCTCGCTGACCAATGTAATGCCATCCATCCCGGGCATTTGATGATCGGTTATGATCAGATCGAAAAGCTGTCCCTTTTCCATGGCCTCCTTAATGATTTCGAGTGCCTCATAACCATTGTAACAGCACCTGCAGGAAATATTCAGGTATTCGAAAATACCGTCCATTAATTGGCAATTGGTCAGGCTGTCATCGATCACCAGTACACTACGCAAAAGTCCTTTTGCAATGGGCGCAACACAGGGCTGCGCGTCAATGATCTCCAACGTGAGCAGAAGCGAAAATTGACTGCCAATGCCGGGGGTGCTGATTACCTGCAGATTGCCGTCCATTAATTCTGCGAGGCGTTTTGAAATGGTCAGACCCAGACCCGTGCCCCCGAATTTTCTTGTCGTGGAAGAATCGGCCTGCGTAAAACTTTCAAAAATAGTAAGTAGTTTATCAGGCTCAATGCCAATACCGGTATCCCTTATGGAGATTTCCAGGTCAAGGAATTTTTTGTCGTCTTTTTCGTAGGCGGCGTTCGCGTTTCGGACCGTAACGAAGATTTCTCCGTGTTCTGTGAATTTGATTGCATTGCCGATCAGGTTGACCAGTATCTGTCTTATCCTTACCTCATCACCGGCAAATTGCGAAGGAAAACGGGGATCGATATTACAAACGATCTCGATGTTTTTTTCCATCGCTTTGATGGATAACATATCTACCGCTTCCTCAATAACCTCATTTAGTTTGAAGACCCGATGATCAATGAGCAGCTTTCCGGCCTCCATCTTGGAGAAATCAAGAATGTCGTTGATGATGTTTAACAGGTTATGAGCTGATTTGCCTACATTCTGGAGGTATTCGCGCTGTGTTTTTTGAAGTTCTGTAGTTAATACCAGGTCGGTAAATCCGATGATCCCGTTCATGGGCGTACGCAGTTCATGGCTCATATTGGCCATAAATTCACTTTTGGCTATGCTGGCTGCTTCTGCTCGTTCTTTCGCCGAAATCAATTGCTGTTCCATTAGGGTACGTTCAATAGCAGAACCAAGGGTAACCGAAAAGGATTCCAGGATGGAGAATTCGATCAGTGTCCATTTGCGCTCAGTTTGACAATCTGCAAAAGCCACAAAACCCCAAAATTTTTCCATTACAAATATGGGTAAGCTGACGACAGATTTTATATTCTTGTCTTCATACAGTTTCCTGAGGTCAGGTTCCAATACGTCTTTAGTCAGGCTATGGAAGACTTCATTGCGGCTCAGTACTTGCATGGCAGGCAACATGCTCGATAGATAAGCATATTGCGGAAGGTTATATTCAATATTATTGCTGCTGCTCGCCCACCCGGCCACGTGAAATGGTGGCAATGTACCATTAGCATCTTTCGGGTCGCATTTGTAAACATTTACTCCGTCCACCCGCATCTGGAAACCCAGGAACCTGATGGATTCGCCAATTGCCTCCTCAAGGTCAGCGTTGCTGATGAGCTCATGCGTGGCAGAGGCAACTGCCTGTAGTAGTTCATCTTTTTTATTGAGATCTGCAGAAACGGAAAGTAGATCCAGTTCACTGGCCTGAAGGTTATCGCGCATGGAAATCAGCGCCTTCCCCAGTGTATCTTCTTCGCTTAATGGTTCAAAGGGCATCAGAAAATTCCTGTTCCCCACTTCGCTTGCAAAAGTCGCCGTCGCCATCAGTTTTTCAGAAAGGTTATTTACTGCAAGCGCCATTTCCCCAATCTCATCCTGCTTTGTGGTATAGTCTATTTTTCCGATGATGCCTCTGCCAAGCTCATTGACCATGTGCCGGATCCTGTTCACAGGACCGAGAATAACACGGGTCATGTAGAGGGACAGGAATACCCCGGCGCAAATGATTGTTACCGCCAAAAGAATAATATACAGTCTTAGCCACATGGAAGACCGTTCCAGGTTGCTGTTTTCCTCCGTCTTGAGTAACTCGTCGTTATCATCAATACGATTCAGTGCGCTGATCAACGCGGCAGTACGGGGAAGTATTTCATCTTCGATTTTGCGCTCCGCATCAAATTTTGCGACCGGGTCATCATAATCTTCGAAATCCTTTAATGTATTCATGATCCCCTGCTCGATGCCCAGCAATTGCTCAAAACCGGCGAAGATCATTTGCACACTATCGACCATTTTCTTATTATTCAATTCAGCAAAATACCGGGTTATGGTTGCTTTTAACTGCCGGTAATCTTCCCAATGGATTTTTTTTAATAGTTTTTTATCCTCCTCGTTCGATCTCAGAAAGACCCAGTTTGTCGTGTACATCTTTGATTCCAGCATCATTTTCCTAAAATCATCCATTGTCTGAAGACTGGGATCAACCACTTCAGCAATATGCGCTGAAAGTTTTTTATTGCCGATCAATGTACTGATCGTGACAACAGCATTGATTCCAAAAAGCAATACCAATAAGAAAAAACTCCAGTAGATCCTCGACTTGATGCTGATCATCATGGTAACCATTATTTAATATTTATCAACGTCAGAAATTAAAACTAAATCCACCCATAATCCTTATCGGATCCTCCCTTTGACCATGAAAGCCATCTGTGTTCTTTTCGAGATCCATATTAAAACTCACACTCCGGTAGTGTTGGTTTAGCGCATTGGAGACATTTGCAAAAACTGAAAAACGTTTTGCCACATTGTATCTCAATGAAACATTCAGGAGTGCGTAGCCAGGTATGGTTTGCTTTTTAACAACCGTTCCGGATGTATCGGCGTTCCCACTGATATTTTGCCTGCTGATGATGACCAGTCTTGGCGAGCAGGAAAATCGGCCCAATTTCAAGTCGGTAGTTAAATGGAAAATATAGGGTGAAATGAATTCAAGTCTTGTGTCCTTTTGCGTTTCATCACTTTCTTTAACTGCGTTGCTGATAATGCCATTCACATAGCTTACAGATGCCGTCGTATTCATCTGGAACCTTCCGAAAGCATGTTTCCAGCTCAACTCCAGGCTGCCGCCGTAGTTCTCCTGTCTGTTCCGGTTAACGAATACTTCCACATAGTCAACAGGAATCCTGTCGAACATATTGTTGTACAGGTGTGTGGACGCATTGTCATCTGCCGTGCTGTGCAGACCGGTGAGTACCGTGTAATACGCGTCCACAGTAAGGATAATGTTGTCTGAAAGGTACTGCCTTAGATTTATTTCTGAATTGAATGATTTAATAGGTTTTAGCCCCGGATTAGGAAGATGAAGGAAAACGGAATGATAGGTCCTTCCGGAATCGGGAGTTTCAAAAGATCCATACTGTGCATATGAATCGGAGGTTTGCGGGGCAATGAATGCACTTCCATAGAGTAACTTAATGGTAGTTCTTGTCGTCGGCTCAAAAACAATTCCGAGCCGGGGATTAAAAGTCGTGCCATAACGCGAATTCACATCATACCTGGCTCCCAGGGTGATGTGAACCTTGCGTACCGGCGAATATTTTGCCTGCAGGTAGGTGCCAATATTATGATACCTGATAAAATAAAACTGCGCCGGCAATCCTTCGGGGCGATAATAAGCCTCCGTGCCGACATAGCTTTGATGGATATAATCGTTCGGATTTACGGGTCCGGCCAGGTCGGCACTCTGCGGTATAGAATTGTAGCTTTCATATCCTGCACCTGCAGTAATATCTAATTTTTCAGATGATCTGAAGTCCATCTGTTCCTCCGCTTTCAGCATGGAACAGCTTGAATACTTATACGCGGGTTCCATACCGGTAAACAAATTGCGATAATTCGATCTCGGATCCAGGTAATATTCCGAAGCCGTCATGGAGGTGTTGGTTGTGACCTTGTCAAACACTTTCTTATAAGAAATATTACCCATGCTGATGCGCTGTGTCATAAATGCATCCTTATTGTACAAGGTATTGCTTGTGTTGCTTCCGTAGGCAGTAGGTATTGTAAAATGATTCATGAAAAAGGTAAAGGAAAAATCATCTATCCGAAGACCAGCATACAGGTTGAAAGCAGACAGGGGAGCTTCATAATTTGGGCGAACCGGTTTATTTGGGGTCATCGGACCGTAAATGGTATTCAGCGTACCTCCGGCATACGTTGCAACACTTAGTGATGGATCGTCCTTGTACAATTTGCTATAATCAACACCTTTGTCATAACTATATTGCCCCGACGCCATAAAACTTACATGTTCATTGATTTTATTTGAAATAAAAAAGGTGGAATTGGTATATCCATAATTTCCTGCCACCGAAGACCCCTCTATATTCAGGCCTTTGTCTTGAACGGGTTTCCTGGTGATGATATTAATAACACCGGATACTGCGTTTGCCCCGTACAAGGCAGATGCTGGTCCAAAAACAATCTCTATCTGCTCAGCAAGATTAACGGGATAGTTCTCCATGATCGGCATAGCTTCACCTGACGGCGAAGAAATGCTGATTCCGTCAATGAGTATGACCAATTTCTCTTCGCCCTGCGTGCCGCGGATGGTAAATGTGTTTCTCATCCCTGAATAGATCTTGTCATCGACTTTTACATCAGGCAAATCGTACATGACATCCAGTAAGGACTGGTAGCCCCGGTTCTTTATTTGTTCGCGGGTAATCAATATGATCGATGCTGGCACCACACCAAGATCCTGTAAGGTCTTGCTTGCGGTAGTCACTTTAACGTTCAGAAGCTCTTTCAGGCTCAGTTGCTCCAATTTATCGGCGCCGTCCTGGCAATATGCAGCCATTCCGCTGCCGCCAAGAACAAGGAGTGCCAATGTTTTTCTGATTATATTTTTTATCATTCAGTACAGAATTTTAACCTATGTTATTTGACTATGATCCCCAGGTTCAGCAGTTCTGTGGCAATACTGAGGTTTCTCTGTTCTATATTATTCTTATTGATCTCCAGTTTCAGCCGGTCCTGGATAATCACGAAATTGATACAGGATCCTTTATGCGAGAGACCATCCGATTCTGACACGATCAGCATGGGCATTTTTAATGAGATGGCAGCAATTTTCTTCAGACTGGCACTTGCGTCTTCGCTGATGAAGAGTATTTGACAATCGAAGACCTGGGCAGAGGCTGAGAATCTTTTGACAACTATTTTTTGACTACCAGTCAATTTATTCAAGACAAAAATCTTCAATTCATCAAACAGGCCTGTTTCGCCGACTATTCCAATAATAAAGTCGCCGGATTTTTTGCTATCGGGCCAGTCGATGTATTTAGTAAACCGGTATATAATATTCGCCTTTACGGCATAGTCCGTAGACTGCTGCGCCTGAAGATCCGGCAGGTCCCGGATCATGCAAATGCTAAAAACGAACAAGATTTTGTACAATGGGTTACTTCACACCATGGTTTGGGCCTTCGTAAACACAAACAATGGTTATACTACTAGTGCCCGATGCGACAATGTATTAACGTCTGGTCGTCTTTTAAATTTGTCACTAAGTGTTTATAATAAATCTGTAGTAATTATTCGATTGTGTGGGTTAGATGGCCTGCCGCGATTGACGGACAATCCGCAGCATCTGCAACCCGATAGCCAGCAGGATGATGGCAAAACCGGCATAGAACCCGCTGCCAAAATATTTGTCCTCCCGGAAAACAGCAAAGGCAAGCGCTATTCCATAGATGGGTTCCAGGTTATAGGTCAGGTTAACCGTAAAGGCAGATATCTTTCTCAGGGCGCTCATAGACAGGTTCATGGCGACTACCGTGCAAAGCCAGCTCAGCACGAGCAACCAAATCCAGTCCCAAAGACCAGGAAATAAATAGGATGTTGGGAAGACCCGGAGATAGAATGGCAAAAGTATGGTCAGCGAAATCAACCCACCAGTCAATTCATACAGTGTGACCGCCTGGAAACTGACCCGCTGCAGTAGCTTTCTGCTCAGAATGGGAAAGATGCTTCCCAACAAAGCAGCGATCAACCCGATGGCGATGCCGGTTTGATAATGCGGATCAAAATGAAAGATGAAATAAATGCCCAGCATGACCAATGCGCCGAGAAACAATTCTCCCTTGTCTGGCCTTACCCGGAAAACAAGCGGCTCGATCAACGCAGTAAAAAATCCTATTGCAGAAAAACAAACCAGGGCGATGGAAACATTGGCTACTTTAATACATCCGTAAAAACTCACCCAATGGAGGGCGGCAATGACCCCTACCCCGCTTATTTTCAGGATATCTTTCGCAGGAATTCTTGCAGACTTTCTACGGAGGAAAAAAATTATCCATAACGTGATGGAACTAATCAACAGGCGATACCAGACCAGCAACCCTTCATTAAGCGTAATGAGCCTGCCTAATATGCCGGTAAATCCAGCAAGAAAAACGGCGATATGCAACTGAATGAAAGATTTCTTCATGCCCGCAAAGAAAGGGAACTTTTTAATTCCTCAGCGGGTAGCAGGAGGAAGAAGACAATAATGTTATTTGGAGATGATCACCGGCATTCGCTCTCAACAGCAATTCCATTAGAGAAGGAACTCAAGGTCTTGGCTTCGGTATTTTTAACGCGTTTACGGTAGTTCTTGAACCAGGACTGCCATCTCAGGTTCAAAACACCCAGGATGCCTTCCTTTACAATACCCTTGTTCATTTTCGACGCGCCCAATTTGCGATCCTTAAAAATGATAGGCACTTCCCTGATGGTAAAGCCCAGTTTCCAGGCGGCAAATTTCATTTCAATCTGGAACGCATAACCAACAAAACGGATCTCATCGAGGTTGATGGTTTCTAGTACCTCTTTTCGGTAGCAAACAAAGCCGGCAGTAGGGTCTTTTACTGGCATCGTCGTGATCAGGCGGGTATAAAGAGACGCTCCTTTGGACAGTAAAATACGATCCCAGGGCCAGTTTACATTACCGCCACCTTCCACATACCTCGATCCGACCGCAACGTCTGCACCACCCGTTTTGCAGGCTTCATACAGGCGATCGAGATCGGCAGGATTATGCGAAAAATCGGCATCCATTTCAAAAATATACTGGTAGCCCCTGTTGTAAGCCCACTTAAATCCATGAATATAAGCGGTTCCCAAGCCAAGTTTGCCTTTACGTTCTTCGAGGAATAATGCTTTGGGATATTTTAATTGTAACGCTTTTACTATTTCGGCAGTGCCATCCGGGGAGTTGTCATCAATAACCAATATGTGAAAATCCTGCTCGAGGAGAAATACGGCTTCAATAATATGGCCAATATTATCCTTTTCATTGTAAGTTGGTATGACAGCAATTTTTTCCAAACAGGGCTATTGAATTTATCTAAAGATACAAAAATAAACATTTATTGGAAGAGGAGAATTATTAACAAGTTTTGCAAGCGTATTTATCCCTTTTTTAACAGGGTTCTGTTGAGGATTTCCGTTAATTTCTGCTTCGTATGCAGGGGGAAATCACCCTTCATCATCCAATCATAATACTGGGGTTCGGACTTTAAAACATCAGTCACAGGGCGTCCCTTATGCTTGCCAAAATTGAATTTTTCAACACCGTTTTCCATGATAAATCTTCTCGCAAAATCAACCACGACCTCGTCACCGGTAAATTTAAGAATGCTATCCACGTCCGTTCCGAGCTGGGGGTATTTCAACAACTGTGCTTCCAGTACCTCCAGCGTTGCGGTCGCATCAACCTCCGCACCATGAGCCCCTTCGAGGCTTTTATTGCAATAAAACTTGTATGCTGCACTCAGTGTCCTTTGCTCCATCATATGAAAAACCCGTTGCACATCCACCAGTCTCCGGCCCTTCGTGTCGAACTCCATCCCGATGCGGAGAAATTCTTCCACAAGCAGGGGTATATCAAATCGATTGGAGTTATATCCGCCGAGATCGCAATTGTCCAGGAATTGTTTCAATTCATTGGCGACCTGCCTGAAGCTGGGCGCATCCTTCACTTTATCGTCGGTGATTCCGTGTATTTCGGAGGATGCAGGTGGGATCGGCATTTCTGGATTGATCAACTTATGCTTCACGATTTTCTTTGCATCTGGCATCATTTTCACGATCGCAATTTCGACAATGCGATCGGATCCCAGGTTGGTGCCCGTTGTTTCAAGGTCAATGACTGCCAATGGCTTGGTAAGTTGTATCATTCAATCGTTGCTATGGGTTAACATAATTTCTTTCGCGAAGGTAAGCATATCGAGGCCGTCATAATTGCCGGAACTCATCATCAGCAAGTTAGCATTTTCGTAAGACTGTTGCCTGAGCCATTGGTCTAATTTTTCTTTTTCGGTGATGACCAGCAATCCAGGTTTACCAAATCCTTCGTATACTTTTTCTTTCGGAAGTTCCGGCATCTTTTTTAGTTCCAGGGCATGAGTGGAATAAAATACCACTGACAGATCGGCCTCATCCAAACTCCCCCTGTATTCTTCCAGGAAATCTTGATTAAGGCTGCTGTACGTGTGTAACTCCAATACGGCAATCAATTTTCTTTCCGGAAATTGTTGCTTCACGGCATGCATAGTCGCTTTTACTTTGGAGGGCGCATGCGCAAAATCCCGGTAAATATGACAATGAGTATTTTCTGCCAATAGTTCAAGCCTTTTCGAAGCGCCCTTAAAATGGGCGATGGCCGATAAAAATGTTTTCGCATCAATCCCACATGCTGAGCAGGCAAGCCAGGCAGCCTGCATATTCAGCAGGTTGTGATCTCCGAAAACGCTCAGATCGCCTTCGATGCCATCAAGCACTACTTTGGTTTTGCCATTTTCAATTCGGTGGGCCGGGATGCCGTAGCCGATTTTTTTAATCTGGGAAGCATGTGAGTCGACCAGTTTTTTGAGCACCAGGTCGGTTTCATTATAGATCAATAAACCGCCCGGGTCAATGCAGACAATAAAGATCCTGAATTGCT
>DATHGW010000369.1:0-2816 GCA_035317445.1 Puia sp. | reverse complement strand
TCCTTCTCCCCAATATGATCATTCGCTGCGCATGGATATGCGCAATTCCCTTAGCCTGACCCTTGAAGAAACAGAACGCCTGCTCGAAGACGAAACAGCGTATGTGATCCGGATCATGGTCCCCGAACATGAAACGGTTAGTTTTACAGATATGATCCGTGGAGAAGTTAGTTTCAACACGTCGACCCTCGATGATAAAGTTTTACTGAAAGCGGATGGTATGCCTACTTATCATCTGGCCGTAGTGGTAGATGACTTTTTGATGAAGATCTCTCATGCGTTCCGCGGGGAAGAATGGCTGCCCAGCGCCCCTATTCACATCTTACTATGGCGCTATCTTTTTGATGAAGAAAATATGCCGCAATGGGCGCATTTCCCTCTGATCCTGAAGCCTGATGGCAATGGAAAATTAAGCAAACGAGACGGCGACCGGCTTGGCTTCCCTGTCTTCGCCATGGATTGGAATGATCCCGCGTCCGGTGAATTGTACAAAGGATTCAAAGAAAGGGGATTTCTTCCGGAGGCTTTTATCAATATGCTGGCTGTTATGGGTTGGAACGATGGCAGCGAAAAGGAAATCTATTCGCTTGCCGAACTCGTCCAAGGATTTTCCATTGATAGAGTGCATAAGAGCGGCGCAAAGTTTGATTATGAAAAAGCAAAATGGTTCAACCATGAATGGATCAGGCAGATGACAGTGGACAGTTTACAGTTGACGGTCAGCAAAATATTTGAGGAGCGGGGCATTGAGATAACTGACGAGGTAAAATTGGGCAAGGTGATTGCGTTGGTCAAAGACCGCTGCACGTTGTTACCCGACTTTTATGATGAAGGCAAATTCTTTTTCGAAGCTCCTGCACGTTGGGATCTGGAAGCCGTAAAACCGAAATGGACTGCGGAAAAGAATCAATTTTTTATTGACTTTGCCGGTCAGTTTTCGGCTGTTCCCCAATGGGATGCGCCTGGTATTGAAACAAATTTCAAAGCATTGGCAGCTGCAAAAAACCTGAAACCCGGTGAACTGCAGTTGCCCTTCAGGATCATGTTGGTTGGAGAAAAGAAAGGTCCGCCGGTTTTCGAAATAGCGGCAAGCCTGGGAAAGGAGGAGACGATGCATCGAATGTCGGCCATGCTGGCAGCATTGAACGGCTGAGCTCAATCTTATAAACTCAAATCATATATGGCGTTAAAAGCTAACAGGCTGCTTTTCTTCCTGGCGTTGATCAAATTCATCCTTCCCTTCCTTCTTCAGCATCCATTGTATGAACCACATCGCGATGAGTTCCTATATCTCGCGGAAGGAAATCACATGGCCTGGGGATACATGGAAGTACCTCCCCTGCTCTCCGTTTTCGCCTGGTTAACGCACCTGTTCGGGGATGGCATGTTCTGGATGAAATGCTGGCCATCCCTTTTCGGGGCCCTTACCTTTTACGTTTCGGGAAGGATCATCATCTCGCTGGGTGCCGGCTCTTTCGCGTTGCTAATGGCTTTTCTGTCTTTTGTTCTTACAGGATTTCTGCGTGTTCACTTCCTATTCCAGCCGAATTTCCTGGAAATATTCTTCTGGACCATGATCGCGTATGCCCTCATCCGTTACATTCAGGAAGGAAAGAATAAATGGTTATATGTATTCGGACTGAGTGTCGGTCTGGGCATGCTGAGCAAGTATTCTGTGTGTTTTATGGTCTTCTCCGTATTGCTGGGTTTACTGTTGACCAGGGAAAGACGCATTTTCCGCAACAAGCATTTGTATTTCGCCGGCCTGCTGGCCTTTTTGGTTTTTCTTCCCAATCTTCTCTGGCAATGGATCCATCATTTTCCGGTGCTGCACCACATGAAGGAATTGCAGGAAACGCAATTGCAATATATAAGTCCCCTGAGTTTCCTTGGCGATCAACTGATCATGATCGCTCCTTGTACCTTTGTCTGGCTGGTGGGACTTTGGATGGTTGGATTTTCAGGCAAGTTCAGGACCTTCAGGTTTATCGGCTGGACGTACGTGATCGTCATCGCGCTGCTGTTGATCGGAAGGGGAAAGAGCTATTATTCATTAGGCATCTATCCCTGCCTGCTTGCATTTGGGTCTGTTCAACTGGAACAATTCACGGCATCCAGGTTTGCCTGGCTCAGGTACGCGTTTGTTATTTTGCCCCTGGCGCTTGCTTATTATATCATTCCGGTAGCGCTTCCTATACTGCCCCCGGTACCATTGGCCGCTTTTTATCAAAGAACACACATGGAAAAGGTGGGTGTTCTGAAATGGGAGGATCTGAAAAACCATCCCCTTCCCCAGGATTTTTCCGATATGCTGGGATGGAAAGAAATGGCGCAAAAAATGGCGAAGGCATACGAAACACTTGACTCTGCTGAAAAGAAACAAACCATGCTGTTCTGCGACAATTATGGGCTTGCCGGTGCAGTCAATTACTATGGAAAAAAATACGGACTGCCCGAAGCGTATAGCGACAATGCAAGCTTCCTCTATTGGATGCCCGGGCAATCGCGGATCATCAACCTGGTTTTGCTAACCGATGATGAGAAGGAGATGGAACACCAATTCATAAAAGAATTTTCGTCGGCGGTATTGATTGACAGTGTTACCAATCCTTTCGCGAGGGAAAGAGGAGATCTCATTATTGTTCTGAAAGGCGCCAACGAGCGTTTCAATCAAATGTTCCGGGAAAAGATCGAAAAAAAGAAGGCAGAGCTGAACGAGCATTGAGGTTTGAAACCGGTCTTTTGAGAATAGCCTTACATTTGAGCGTTTAATTCAATTGATCCTGCATGAGCAAAAAAACAAACCGGCCAATCAG
>DATHGW010000368.1:0-3107 GCA_035317445.1 Puia sp. | reverse complement strand
TTTTGGCGACACTCATCGGCCGGCCTTGTTCCTGTTGATCGCGCTGGCAGGTGAAGAACATGCACACACGGATGTCTTCAACCATATCCTTAAGTTTTTTTGCGGCCTGCGAAGCGTCCAGATCTTTGATCGTTTCCATCTCAATCCTGTTTAATTTATTATTTTTTACCTGTGATGGCTCTTGCAGAATCCAGGTGTTTTTCCAACGTAGGCAGGGTAACTGCAGCAAAACTTTTTATCGTGGAGTCGCTGCATTTGTCTGCTGCCTTTCTAAATTCAGCAACATCTTTTTCATGATCTTCCACCATCATGTCCATATAAGATTTGTCAAAATCTTTCCCGTTTTTTTTAGCAAGTTTATCTATTTCTTTTTTCGTGTCGTCACCTACTGAATCAGGCAGCGCTACCTGAAGAGCCACAGCGATATGTTTTAGGTTTTCATTTGCTTCGGTATGGTCTTTGACCATCATGGCGCCAAAATCTCTGACGCGTTGACTTGATGCCTTTTCCTGAGCGATCCTTCCCAGCGCAACCTCCATCATGCCACCGTCGGCAGCCTTTACTGCAAAATCCGAGGCATCTTTTTCCACGGGCTTGACGGCCTTATTGACCGCCTTGGCGCTGTCAACCGGATCCTGACTGGTGGAATTGCTGTTATTACAGGCTCCCCAGATAAAGGCAGAGAGCAAAAGGCAGGATCCGAAGATGAATGGTTTCATAACTCGTTTTTAAGGTGATTAGATACCTTATCCATTCAAACAGCGAGCCAGGCATAAAGGGCCTGAAAAAAGGGGTTTTTCACCGATTCTGGGGAGAAAAAAGAACAGTATTGTGTTGTGGCGGACTTTCCTTGTTGATCCATTTGAATTAATTTTACCGAAAGTATTGTTTCATGATTATCCAGTTGAATAATCCCCGTCCCGTTGAACTCATGGACGATGATGTGGATATACTCACAGACAGCGAAGATCCATGCAGCCTCGTGGTATGGAATGACGAGGTGAACACTTTCGAATGGGTCATTGAAACGCTGATGGATATCTGCAAACATTCTGCAGAACAGGCGGAACAATGCGCTATGATCATTCATACACAGGGAAAATATGCCGTTAAAAAAGGTTCTTACGAGTCCTTGAAACCCATGTGCGATGCCATCACCGACCGGGGGATCGGCGCGACCATAGAAATTCTATCGGGAACCTGAACCGTCGCCCAGCCACTTCACTTTTATTGGTTATATTTCGTTTTACATTGTTAAACATTCACCTTCCGCGATGCCCATTTTTGCGTTGGACAAGGAGCTCATTTTTCCGCCGGTTGACCTCGCTGAGCCGGATGGATTGCTCGCTTTGGGAGGCGACCTGTCGATCGAGCGGCTGCTGCTGGCTTACCGCCAGGGCATCTTTCCATGGTACGAGGGAGAACATATATTGTGGTGGTGTCCCGACCCGCGTTTTGTGCTCTTTCCTTCGCAGTTAAAAATCAGCAAGAGCATGCAGCAAATGATGAAAAAAGATCTCTTTGAATTTACTATCAATAAGGATTTTGCCGGTGTGATCTCCCAGTGCAAAACCATTGGCCGCAGGGGGCAGCAGGGTACCTGGATCACCGATGAGGTCAGTGATGCCTACTCCACCCTTCACAGACTTGGGTACGCGCATAGTGCAGAAGCCTGGTACCGCGGCGAGTTGGTGGGCGGTTTGTATGGCCTGAGGATGGGTAGGGTATTTTTTGGCGAGAGTATGTTCAGCACCATGAGCAATGCCAGTAAATTCGCTTTCATTAAATACGTACAGCAATTGGCATCGGAGCACGTAGCGCTTCTGGATTGCCAGGTGTATACGCAGCATCTCGAAAGCCTGGGTGCGGAGATGATCGAGCGAGGCGAATTTATTGATCTGCTTGATAAACTGATTGGAATAGATAATAGAGAATAGAGAGTAGAAAATAGAGAATAGGATTATAAATCTGCCAACCCCCCTATTCTCTACTCTCTATTTTCTACTGTCTCACCACAGTATAATGATTCAACGTCGTCAACTTCAACTCCCTCCCCTCTTTCACCGACACCAGTTTGTACTCGCGGAATTTATTTTCCTTATCATAGAAGCCAATGATGCAGGAAAACCGGTCTTTGCCCCTGACCAGCGCGGGTTTGGGTTCCATGCCAAAATCGGGTAGTTTCAGCGTATCCTCTCCCGTTACCTCTTCAAACCGCATTTTGAGCAGGTAATAAAATGTTCTTTTTGTCTCATACAATTGAACTGAAAAATACCAGTCGTTGAGCGGGTTGTCTGTTTTCTCTTTAAAAACAGCGACGGGGTCTTGCTTAATTTTTTTTCGGTATTCGGGAGTCTCGCCGGATTTTTCGTTTTCATCGCCACTAGACGAAGACCTGGAGCGGCAATGCAAAAGTGAGATCACTGGCAACAAAAGAATTGCCCTGGTTATGTATTTTTTCACGGTTTCAGAAATATTAAACCGATAAGATACGAATTTACAAGACCTGAAGCGATGCGAGGTTTATTTTCTTATTCGGCCATCTTGCAGCATATTGATAAACTAACCCTCTCATATATCCGTTCTCGGGATAGGCGGTGAGGTAATTTTTAAGCTGCTCAATGTCGCCCACCTGTACATCCTGATCCAGGTAACCCATTCCATAAAATTTTCCCCTTTCAATCAAAATGCAGCTTTGCTCTTTTCCATGACGACCGGAATCCTTTAGTATAAATGAAGGCAGGTCTTCTTTCAGCGAGTCAACGGCCATGTTCAAACGCTGATTATAGATTGCTGCGGGTTCCATTTGTTCGCAGGCGCCGGAGCAGTACTTTTCCCGCATGCCTTCGCAGGGATCTTCGTCGGTTTGGATAAAACAGAGTTTCGGACAAAGATTGAATTGTTTAACCAGTTTTCTCAGCAGCAACTGCCCTTCTGCAAGGAGCGAGAAAGTATAGACCGGCCGGAGTTGCTGTCTGATTTTTTCGATGGCCAGCCTCAGGTAGCCATTCCGGTCTTCATAAATGTACAAACCATAGATCTGTTCAAAACGTTTCAGGCTCCGGTTGTATTTGGGCCAGAGCCGCCTGATTTCGATACATTCCATC
>DATHGW010000367.1:0-2458 GCA_035317445.1 Puia sp. | reverse complement strand
CCTCTTTGCCTGAATTGATCACAATACCTTCCTGGTTGATGTAACTGACGGAGCCCCGGTAATTAAACCCTTTTGACCCTCCAGAAACGGCCACGTTATGACTTTGGGTAAACGCAGTGCGTGTAATGGCATCCTGCCAATCTGTATTGGCACCCTTATCAATAGCAGCACCTGCAGCACCGGTAGCAGCTCTCCATTGTGCAGCATTCAAAATGTCAAGCTTTTTGGCCTGGTGATCGATACCAATGTATCCATTGTATTCAACTTTTGCCTGACCCGCCTGACCCTTCTTTGTATTGACGATGATGACTCCATTGGCACCTCTTGAACCGTAAATAGCAGTTGCAGATGCATCCTTCAAAACGTCATATGAGGCGATGTCGCCCGGAGCCATATTATTTAATATATCGGGATTATCGAGCGGTATACCATCTACGACGATCAACGGATTCTGTCCACCGCTCAATGATGTCTGCCCTCTTAACCTGATCAGGGGAGCCTGGTTAGGATCACCTCCAGGTGTAGTAATAACCAAACCGGCAACCTTACCCTGGATTTGCTGGATGGGATTGGTTACAATTCCCTGGTTGAAATCTTTGGAGGTTATATTGGCAACCGCCCCGGTAAGATCTTTTTTCCTCGCTGTTCCATATCCTGTTACCACGATATCTCCCAATGATTGTCCCATGCCAGACATCACCACATCTACATTGGTTTTACCTGTAATATCCATTTCCTGGGTTGTAAAGCCAATACTACTGATAATCAGTGTCTTTTCCGCTTCCGGAACGTTGAGTTTGAAGCCGCCGGCCGCATCGCTGGCAGTAGCCACTTTCGAGGTTTTGGCGACAATCGTTACCCCCTGTAAAGGAATACCCTTGTCATCCAATATTTTTCCCGAAATGGTCCTTTTTTGTTGTGAGAAGGCATTAAGTGTAAATAGTACACAAAGAAAAAGCAGCGAAACGCTAGTTTTAGTCAGAAAGTTTTTGATGGTCATAAGCAATCGTTTAATGATGTTCTCAGGCAAATATAAACAAAATAGCAATTTAACAAAGTCTTTTGAATTTTTTGTTAAATATTCAGAAATATTCTAAGGGTAAGACATCTTTTCCCATGAACATGCTGCATGGGCTTTCCTTAGAAAACTTTGGGAATATACCGGATAATGCCCACACCAAGTTTTTGGTCCTCCGTCCCTGATAATAGTCCTTTTGCATAGATGGTCGCCATACTTTTGCCCGGAAGTATTAATCCCCCCTCGAGCAGGATTTGACTGGTTCCGGCAACTGTTGCGATAAAGTAATAAGGCCCCGCCTTAACACTCACAAATGATTCCGAGTTTAAAAGATTGCCATAACTGGTGAGCGGATAGGACTGATTCGAAAATATCTTATACCCATCATTACCACCATTCGGGAAGGCCCAAACATCCATAGGTGGTGCATCAACACTAAGATTGACAAACCGGACCTGACTTTTTGACGAATCCGGAGGATCTAAATGATCCCTGAACAGAACATATTTCAACTGGCCATGTTGAACGGTATCCACAATAAAAACAGAGTAGTTCGCGCCCGATTCAAAGTAGTTGGTGATGTTCACCAAATTATTATTTGGGCCGGTCTGACTGAGTCCCAACTGATGATAGCCCGAATTAATGGAAACATAGGGTGTCGTATCACTTATTGTATAGTTCGGATGAGAATTATCCTGAATGATTCTGAAAGAGGTCCACCCATAAGACAATGAATCCTGCAATTCCACCTGCTGGTTGTCTACAAATAAATTCATGTTTGGTGAACCCGGCGAAGCATTGGTCACGGATACCTGCGAGTAATATTGCACATCAAATTTAGCTGCCGTGGTCTCTTTTTTACAGGAGAAAAAGGGAATAAGAATTGTAGGGATCAGTATAAAAAGCCAATTACTTCTCATTATAAAACAACTTATGCAGCCCTGTTAAGCTAAGGAAAAAAAATTGGATTGTGAAATATATGTCCGGGCTGGCAAAAACTCTAAGCCTCACATCCCGGCGCTGAAATCAATCCCCGACCATTTCTTTCTTTCCTTTTTTTGATATTTTTCGTAACTGAACCTGTATAGTTTCCCAGGGCGGTGCGGCACATCGGTCTCGAGCTCGTTGGTATCTTCGAGGAGATCCATCGAAAAAAATTTCTTACGGAAATTGCGACGGTCGAGTTTTACATCCAGGATTGCTTCGTATAGGTTCTGAAGCTCCCGCAGCGAAAACTTTTTAGGAAGCAGGCTGAAACCAAGCGGGTGTTCCTGTATGCGCTTTTGCAGCCATTCGTAACAGGTATCCAGTATCTGGCGATGATCAAATGCCAGTTCCGACAAAGTGGTTACCCGGTGCCAATGCAACTCATTGTCGTGGATCTTGAGTTTGTAATGCTGGATATTGATCAGCGAACAATAAGCGATCGTCACCACCCTC
>DATHGW010000366.1:0-6790 GCA_035317445.1 Puia sp. | reverse complement strand
TCTTTGACCTGAATATTCGCCCATTGAAATCCTTCAGGACGGTAACGCAGGGCCATCGCGCCACTACTCATTTTTTTGCTGAGGTAATGAAAATCCTTCATCACGCCGATTACCTGCAAAGGTTTTTTGTCATCGTCCAGGTAAACGGTTTTACCGATGGCTGAAGGCGGATCTCCCAACTGTAAAAGATTTATTGCTTTTTGGTTGAGCAGGACATATTGCTCATTGGAGTCCGAAATAGTTTCAGGAAAACTTGCGCCAGCCATTAGTTGCAGGTTCATCGTTCGGACGAATTGCTGGTCAACAGAAAAATAATCCAGGTGAAGGGGTTCCGCAGTGACCGACTTAGCGATGCTGGTTCCGTCAACGTCAACGAATCCTAAAAGTCCGGAAGAAGCTGAAACCGACTCAACATAATTAATTTTTTTCACGTCAGTGCTGAATGCTTTGTAATTAATCCCTTTCAGCGGAATATTGACTATGCCCGTCCTGGAAAATCCATAATCGGAAGAGACCATGAACCTGGTTTGCCTGTACATGACCAGCATGACGACCATCAAAATAATGGAAGCGGAAAATTGAAGGCTGATCAGGATTTTCCGGAGCGTCAGTCCGCGGAACAACTTCACGCCGGCCAGGCTTTTCAACACCTGCGCCGGTCGAAACGAAGCGAATACCCAGGCTGGAATTATGCCTGCCAGTAAACCGGTGAATATACTAAAAAGCAAAAAACATCCCCATACGGCAAAGGATAAGTGCTGACCATTGATCAATTCGCGTACCTTATCTATTCCTGAAAAAGCCTGCAACAACAAAGAGGCTGCCAACAAAGCGATGAAAGAAAACATCACCGATTCTGCGATGAATTGAGTAAAAACCTGCAACCTGCCTGCCCCATTCACTTTCCGGATGCCAATTTCCTTTGCCCTCGAGAGGGACCTGGCCATGCTGAGGTTGGTATAGTTAAAACAAGCCAGCAATAAAATGATGAGACCGATGCCAATGTTCAAATAAATTGAATTCATGGAGCTACCAGCTTCAAAGTCATCCCACAGTTGTCGACGCGCAGGAGAAATACTTTCGAGTGATTGAGCGCTAAAATGATATTTTTTTTGATCTTGTTCCTTTATAAGGAGATTGGCATTTTGTTCAAGCAGTCTCAAATGATTCGTAAGGCCCGCAGCGGAAATACCGGGCCGCAGCAATACATAAGTATGAGTAGCTGAATAATCATTCCAATTTTGCAGCGAATCTATTTTTCGCAGTTTTTGCAATGCATTAATGGAAGACCAGGAAACATAGATATCCGGAACAAAATGAGTTTTTGCAACAGCTGATCTAATCACGCCTCTGATGACGAAATCCATTCCGTATTGTTTCAGGAAAATGGTCTTGCCCAGGGGATCGGCTCCGCCAAAGAATTTCCTGGCTGTTTCTTCACTGAGCACCACCGCGTAAGGATCGTTCAGGGCATGGAGTTTATCGCCTGCAGCCAGGTCGAATTGGAACAGCTTAAAGAAGGAAGGTTCAGTAAACATTCCCTGTACGGTCAATTCCCTGTTATTGGCCCTCGATTCAGAATGGATGCCATTTTTAAATCGAACGGTAGCATCTATCGCATCCAGGTATTGGCTGGTCAATTCGTCTGCCAGGGCTGCAGGAGCGGTTGCCCAGTTTTCTGTTCCGTTTTTGAAGGCAACCTCGGTATTGATCCTGAATATTCGCTCTTTTTTAGGATGGAAATGATCGTAACTGAAATCTTCCATAACGAGCATGATCACGAAAAGGCCCACAGCCATGCTCGTCGACAATCCCACAAGGTTGATGAATGAAAATAGTTTATGCCTCGTTAAATTTCTCCAGGCCGTTTTAAGATAATTCCTCAGCATGCGTTTATTGTAATTTTTATCTATTCACTTTCTTATTTCTTATTCCTTATTTCTTATTTCACATTTCCTTAAGGCTCTCCGCCGGGTTGGCAGTCGCTGCTTTCACAGCCTGTATGGCTACGGCCACGAAAGCGATCAGCAGGGCGATTGTTGCCACAAGAGCAAATTGCCACCACGAAAGCTGGATCCTGTATGCAAAATCTTCGAGCCAATGGTTCATCATCCACCAGGCCACGGGAATGCCAATCAGGATCGATAAGCTGATCAGGAGCAGGAAATTTGTTGACAGGGATCCTACAATATCGCGCATACTCGCGCCAAGGACCTTCCGGATGCCGATTTCTTTGGTCCGGTTGGCCGCATTGATGGCCGATAAGCCGAACAAACCCATGCAGGCAATGAACAGGGCAAAAAAGCTGGAAGCCTGGATGGTCTTTTGCCAGCGCATCTGGGGTTCATACATTTTTGATATGGTCTGATCGAGGAAGGTATATTCAAAAGGATAGTTACCTGTTATCGATTTCCATTTCTTTTCAATCCTGGAGAGGGTTTGCTGCATCTGGCCAGGCCTGACCTTGAACATGAAATGCATGACAAAATTCTTGGCCAGCACATGGTCCTGCGGTTCAATTTTATTGGAGAGGGATTTGAAATGATAGTCTTTTACTACTCCAATAATAGTTTCGCCAAGGGCCTCATTGAATTCGCCCAGTTTGGCTGTTTTCCCCAGCATGCTGAACAGGCTCTCGTTGACAACGGCAGCCCTCACACTTCTCATCGTGTCAGAAGCTATGGCTTTCGAAAAGCTTCTTCCTTTTACTATCTGGAGTCCAAGCATTTCAAAATAGTCAAAATCAACGGTTAGTTGCATACGCGATTTTTGTTCCCCATTCAATAGAAACCCATTGGTATTGCCCGCGCCATCCAATCCACCATTCATCGACGAGAATTTTGAAATGGAAGATTGTGTTTGAGCAAATTGATACAAGCGCTCTTTAACCCGTTTGGTAAAATCAAAATCAAAAGTCGGGTTCTCAACCATAAGTACCTGTTCCTTATCAAAGCCAAGATCCTTATTGTTGATATAACGCATCTGCAGGTTGATGACCAGCGCTGCAATCATGAATATGACGCAGGCTGTATACTGTACGACAACCAAGACTTTTGAAAATGTAGGATTGATCCTGAAAGTCTTCGTATTCTTAATAATAGATGCAGGTTTCATTTTGGACATGAATAAGGCGGGATAGTATCCTGCCAATAATCCCATGATCACGCATGCTCCAATAATAGAAGGAACAATATTCGTCCAGGTGAAATTATCCATGTTCAGATCGCTGCCGATGGCGTTATTGAAGAGTGGAAGCAGGAAGCGCATCAGGATCACTCCAAGCGATACGGCAATCGTAACAATGAGCTGTGTCTCGACCCAGAATTGCAGCACGATGGTTTTTCTTCCTGCGCCCATCACTTTGCGAACGCCAATCTCCTGCATACGGGCAGCCGCATTGGATATGGTGAGCAGCACATAATTCAAGCAGGCAATAAGCAAAATAATGATAGCGAGAATGGCGAGCTGGTACATATTTTTAGCGTCCGTATAGTGACCCCAGTCATAGCTCTTGTTATAGTGACAAATGGGCAGCGGACGCAGATACCAATGGAAATTATTCGCATTGAGCTGTTTATTTTCTTTCGTGAAATCTGCGAAATAGGATTTCACCCACTGATCCATTTTCTGCTCAAATTGCTTATAGGAAACACCATCTGCCAATTCGACCATAAAAATATGCTCCGATTGATTGAAGCGTTCCTGTATATTTCGCTGGTAATTTGGGTCGGCCTGGAGGGGCATGAGCATGCTGTATTGAATGCTGGAATTCATCGGGGCATCCTTGACAATGCCTGAGACAGTAAATAAGTGATTATTGTCATTTACGAATTCAATGGTTTTTCCGATGGGATCCTGATCACGGAAGAATTTTTTTGCGACAGTTTCCGAGAGGACGACATTACCGGGAGAAGAAAGCACGGTATTGGGGTTTCCGTTAATAAGTCGAAAAGAAAAATTGCTCAGGAAATTCTGATCTGTATATATGACACGTGATTCCCTGAACACTTGTTTGTCGGCCCTGATCAGCGCTTTTCCGAAATGTGCGGATGCATCTTTGAACCGCGTGATGCTTTTTATTTCCGGAAAAGCATTTTGGAGATCGGGGCCCACCACCAGGGGGAAGGTCACATTATTGGAGACATCGTCATTTTTTGTAATAAAGGAGAAGAAATTTTTTTTCTCCGGCGGCTGGTCAACAGTATATGGATTGGTCATCTCTAATCGGAACAGCCGGTCTTTTTTTTGATGGAAGGCATCATAAGATTGTTCCTGCCTGATAAAGAAATAGAGCAGAAGGCAGAAAGCTACCGAAAAAGAAAGACCGATGATGTTGATGAAACTGAAAACCTTATTTTTCCAAAGGTTTCTCCAGGCGATGACGATGTAATTTTTTAGCATAGCGAAATCGTATTAATGATTAAATCATTCACGGCCCCACATCTCGCCTAAGGCGAGACATATTCGCACATCCACACATTAGTTTTATTCAGCGCGTAGACTCTCTTCGAGAATCGAAGCTCGGATTTATTCCGAGCGTAGACTCTTCGCCGGGTTCGCGATCGAGGCTTTTAACGCCTGCAGCCCCGTCGTCAGCATGGCAATGAGAATGGCTATGAACCCGGCCAGCGCAAATACCCACCAGCTGATGTTGATCCGGTACGCAAAATCCTGCAGCCAGTTGCTCATCACCCACCAGCTGAGCGGGATGGCGACGAAGAGCGAGATCAGTACCAGCATCAGGAATTCCCTGGACAATAAGACCAGCAGACTCTGAACGGATGCGCCCAGCACCTTCCTGATGCCGATCTCCTTTGTTCTTTGCAATACATTGTATGCCGAGAGGCCCAGCAAACCGAAACAGGCAATGATGATGGCGAGGCTGGCAAACAATCCAAAGACCTGTCCGAACCTCACGTCTGCCTTGTATTGCCCGTTATAAGATTCATCGAGAAAGAAATAATTGAATGGATCGGCGGGGAAATATTTGTTCCATATTTTTTCCAGGCTAGCGATGGATTGATGCATGTCGCTGGTCGTCATTTTTACAGAATAGAAATTATTGACATAGGGGATCAAGGGGATCATCATCGGGTCAATGGCTTTCTGCAGACCCTGGTGGTGGTAATTGCTGACAACGCCCACAATCGTAACGGTATCTCTCCAACGAACTTTTGCATTGACTGCTTCCTGTGGATTCTTGAATCCCAACAAAGCTATCGCCCTTTCATTCAGTAGTATAGCTTTTTTGTCTGTCGCGAAATCCTTTGAAAAATTCCGTCCTGCTACAAGCTTCAGGTCATAAGCTGGCAGAAAATCGTAATCAACCCCCATAATATACATCGTGGCAGGATTCTTTTTCTCCGTAGCTAACCTGCTAATGCCGCTGGTCCAGTAAATTTCCTGGCCCATCACGCTGGATGAAGAGGTAACGCTTTTGATGAAGGGCTGGCCAAGGAGATCCGTTTTGAAAGGTTGGAAAACGTTTCGATAAATTGAATCCGGCAAAGACTGGGATCCCTGGAGAATGAGGGTCTTATTAATATTTACTCCCAATTTTTGATTACGCATAAATTGAACCTGCTGATAGACGATAATCGTTCCTGCAATCAATATTACTGAGGTGGCAAATTGTCCTATGATCAGGCTCTTGCGAAGGATGAGACCTTTGGAAGTGTTTTTAAACAATCCTTTCAAAACAGTTACGGGGTGATAACCGGATAAAACAAATGCAGGATAAATGCCGGACAGGAAAGTGCCCAGGGCGAACATAGATAAAAACCAAAGCCAGTAATTGCCCGGCATGCTGAAACTTCCGGTGGAAGTGGTGCCGATCAGCTGGTTAAACGAGGGAACGAGGAGATATGCAGCGACCAATGCGATCATGCAGGCGAGCAGGTTGAGCAGCAGGCTTTCTGTCAGGAACTGTGCGATCAGGTCGCCACGCAATGCGCCCAGCACTTTTCTTACACCCACTTCTTTTGCCCGCTCGAGTGAACGGGCGGTTGCCAGGTTGGTATAGTTTACCCAGGCAATCACGATGATGAAAAAGGCGATCAGGAAGAGAAAGGCAACGGCCTTACCGTCACCATTGACTTCGGCTTCCTGGTTGAAATTCGAATACAAATGAATGTCTTTAAGCGGAATGAGGAACAGCGCATTTTTAAAATTATTGGCCTTGGCCCAATCCTGGCTATTCATGTATTTGTCGGAAAAGGCTGGTAGTTTGGATTCCAGTTTTTTGTAATCGGTGCCGGGCTTGAGTTGCAGGTAGGTATAGAAATCGTACCATCCCCAGGCTGTTTCGGCTGAATTGGATGTATCTCCCTGCGCACGCAATTCTTTTTTGAACGTCGAATAGGATACCAGGTGGTTGATCACCAGATGTGAATTGGCGGGATAATCTTTAAATACACCCGTCACCTCATAGTTCCGAATGCGGCTATCCCTGACCGTCAGGCTTTTTCCCAGGGCTTCTTCATTGCCAAAATATTTCCGGGCCATGGTTTCCGAGATGACCATCTTATCGGGCGCATCGAGGGCATTCTTCGCGCTGCCTTTTACCAGCTGTATATGGAACATGCTCAATACAGAAGGATCGGCATAATATCCCTGCAGTTCATTGAACTTGACGTGTTTTTCTTCATTCGACAATAAAAGGTTGGCATCAATGAGGCGGCAGAAATCTTCCACCTCCGGATAATCCCTTTTCATGGTTGGCGCAATGGCAGGGTAGGAGGTTGCGGATTGCCAGGCCAGTTTCCCCTGCTGGTAGGAATCCAGCCTTACC
>DATHGW010000365.1:0-7583 GCA_035317445.1 Puia sp. | reverse complement strand
GCAATGGTGCAACCTTTTTCATGTTCGTTCAACAACGCATTGTAAGGATGGGCTTGGTAGCCTAGGATACCGGTCTCCTGTCTTTTGAGTTTGATCAGTTCATCCAGGTCCTTTTCAAAGCGTTCGAATGAACGTAGCTTGCGCGCTTCAATCCAGGAATGAAAACTCCGGGAAATCGTTTCACTGAGCAACCTCACAAAATCGGCGCTGTATCTTTTCTGCTTGCTGTAATCTTCCCAGCTGAGTTCAACATTTTTTTTCTCGAATGCTGTAAGTATATCCTTTTTCAAAAGATCCTGCAAAATATTGCCGAATTGTTCCTCAGTCGACAGCAGGTGAACCTGTTCAGACAAGGTTGCCATTTGTTGTCCTCTTAACCCCGCGCCTTTTAGGGGAAGGTAGATTTCCTGATCCCACTGCAACACCGCCAATGCATTTTTCAGATCAGCGATTTTGATCAGATGTTTTTTATACTGTTCATACGTTGCCATGAACTGCAAGATCATAAAAGATCGTGAGGATAATAAGAAAAATGGATTTTTTTTCGAGTTGTTAATTTCTCAATTTAATGCGCGAAAAATCTTGTTAATCATGGTAGTTTATCGTTCTTTGGAAAATAAATAAAAAGAGCGGATTTTTGGTGGTGGCCGGTTTTGTTCATCCGGTTAAATTTTATTAATCATGTTTCTATGAATCGATTTTATTCTCGTACACTCGCTGTCTTGTCAGTTTTTCTTGTCCCGGTACTCCTGCACGCACAAAAGATTGATTCCATGATGAAGGTCTATGCGGATAATTTCCCGCAGGAAAAGATCTACGTTCAGTTCGACAAGAACCTGTATACTCCGGGGCAAACGGTCTGGTTCAAGGCGTATATTTTTAGTGGAGCAGAGCCGTCACAAATCAGCAAGAATTTTTACGCGGAGTTATCGGATGACAATGGGAACGTGGTTCAAAGAAGGTCGGCGCCGGTCTTCGAATCTGCCGCATCCGGAAGTTTTGACATTCCCGCCTCATTCAAAAGCAATCATTATCATTTCAGGGCATATACTTCATGGATGTTGAATTTCGATACTGCATTCCTGTTCGAAAAAGACATTCGTGTGATTCATCCGCTGATTGATTCGGGGATTGCGGCTCCTGCCACTGAAGAATTTCTGAGGTTTTTTCCTGAAGGCGGGGAGGTGGTAGCCGGTCTGGAAAATAATATCGCTTTTAAAGCTACCGACCAATACGGCATGCCTATTTCGATTAAGGCGGTGCTGAAGGATGCTTCGGGCAAAGACATCCTGGAGTTGCTCCCGGCGCACGACGGCATGGGCAAATTTCTGCTGATGCCAGATAAGGGAGATGCATTTTATGCAGTATGGAAAGATGCCAAAGGAAAAGAGTATAAGGCGGATTTTCCGCCGGTGAAGCCCGAAGGCATCAATCTCCGTGTGATGAATCCCGATAAAAAAACACTATTCTCGATAACCAGGACCAGTTCAACCAGCACGGATTATGACCGGCTTATTGTTATTGCGCACATGAACCAGCAATTGGTTTATAAGGCAACGGTCAACCTCCAGGACAACCTGATGAGCGGTGGTTCCATTCCTACGGATCAACTGCCTTCGGGCATCCTTCAGATAACCGTTTTCAACAGCCATAATGTGCCGCTTGCAGAACGCGTGGTCTTCGTGAATAATCATGAATTTCAGTTTACTTCAAATGTACTCATCGAGTCAAAAAGTACTGCAAAGCGCGGGTACAATACCGTTGTAATAGAAGTGCCTGACACCCTGCGATCCAATCTTTCCCTCGCTGTTACGGATCTTGAATCAGATGGAAGGAAGACCAATGACGACAATATCATTTCAAGACTCTTGCTTACGGGTGAGCTAAAGGGTTATGTTTATCATCCGTTTTATTATTTTTCAAATACCTCCGACAGCTCCAGGCTGCACCTGGATCTGGTGATGCTCACCAATGGCTGGCGAAGATTCAAATGGGACCAGTTGGCGCTGGGTAAGAAGCCCGTCATCAAATACCCGAACCAGGAGTATTTAGCCCTGAGGGCAGAAGTTTTAGGCGTCGATCCCACCCGGCTATCCAGTTCAGAAGGGATAAATGTTATTCTGAAGAAAAAAGACTCGAGCATACAGATCCTGGATGTGCCCAAAATGTCGGGCGGGAAATTCGGCATTGCCGGACTTGTTTTTTATGATACAGCTAAAGCCTATTACCAGTTTAATGTAAACCGAAAACTTTCCAGCGAAGCCGCAATCATTTTCAACAATGGTTTGTTCAATGGCTATAGGCAAAGCCGGGCCCTTAATTTGTCTTACAACGGGTGGACTGCAGATGACTCCGTCTTTTTAAAAAAGAACAGGTTCGTGTTGCAGGAGGCCGCGCGTATTCAACCCTTTCTCGATAAAAAAGTACAGACACTGGAAACCGTTACTGTGAGAGCGAGGCAGAAGTCAGCGAATCAAAAACTCGAAGAGCAATATGTCTCAGGCATGTTCTCCGGTGGCGACGCCTATACGTTTAATATCATGAATGATCCTGTTGCAGCAGCCTACGGAGATATTTTCTCTTACCTGGCGGGTAAGGTCGGGGGATTGCAGGTGGTCACGGATGCTACGGGCGCTACTTCCCTGACCTGGCGCGGTACACCCACCACACTCTATCTTGATGAAATGAAAGTAACTGCCCAGGAAATCCGTTCTCTTGTTTCTGTGCCGAATGTTGCTATGGTGAAGGTCTTCAGGCCCGGAGCCATGATGGCACTCGGTGGAGGCGCTGGCGGAACGGTAGCCATCTATACACGTAAGGGCGGCGACAGGGTTTCTGATCCGTCCGTAAAAGGGCTTGAACAGGTGAGACTGATCGGATATTCGCCGGTCAGGGAATTTTACTCTCCAGACTATCTTCAGAAGACCGAGGTTGATGATGTCGAAGATATCAGGACCACTTTATACTGGAACCCATTCATCCTGATGGACAAAAACAGCAAACGAACCAGCATCAATTTTTACAATAGCGACATCACCAAAAAAATTCGCGTCGTGCTCGAAGGCTTTAATGCAGAGGGAAAGTTGACGAGGGTGGAGAAGGTTATTGAGTGACCATTCACTATTCACTTCATTGCTTTGGAAAATTCGGGTTCGCCATAACTTCTTCGATCTGCAAGGTGTGGCGTCTGCTGTGGGCTGCTATGAGGAGCAGGGCCTGGTAATCATCGATCCTGCCCATGACGGCATGGTTGCTGTAGTGGTTACGCAGGTCGTCATTTGTACTCATTACATATTCGATCAATTTGCTTCTATTTTCGATAAATGACTTCAGGGCTTCCTGCGGACTGGAGAACTTGCCTTCTGGCTCCAGAAATTCCGGAGCCGTGGATTTTCTGCTGCGGTCTGTTACGACCCGTAATACCGTTGTATCCGTCGCTTTGACCTCACTCCTTTTGGATGGATCAGCCGGTTCCTTCAGGCCCTTTTGCACATAAGCAAAAAGCGCCGCTTCTGCAACGCCGATATGTTCCATGCATTGGGCAACACTCCACTTTGCGGGTTCTGCTTTAAAATTCAATTGAGCCTCGGAAAGTCCGTTAACATCTTTTAGAAGGGCATCTCTGGTTGCCCGCATGTAGTCAGCGGCAAATTTTCTTTCTTCCGCGGAAAGGCCGGCATGGGGATCGGAGAAACTAAAAAAAGCCGGCAGGCCCATGAGGAGGAATAATTTTTTCATGTTGTTGTTTTTTGCCGGAAAACGTAGAAGCTGGCGGCAGGAGGAAGGTACAAAAAAAATAACTTTATATTTGACCAGCAGCACGCATCATGAAAATCGCATCGATTATTTCCTGTCTTGAAACCGCCGCAGATCCATCCTACCAGGAAGACTATGATAATACAGGGCTTCTTACGGGCAGCAGCGACTGGGAATGTTCAGGGATTCTGCTGGCGCTTGATGCGACGGCCTCCATTGTGCAGGAGGCGATTCAAAGAAAATGCAATCTGGTTATCGCTCACCATCCCATCATATTTACCGGACTAAAAAAAATCAATGAAAAAAATTATATCGGGCAGGCGATTATCCCGGCCATTAAAAACGATATAGCCATCTACGCCATCCACACCAATCTTGACAATGTGCTGAATGGAGTCAATGGCAGGATTGCAGATAAAATGGGATTGGTGAACAGACGGGTATTGCTGCCAAGGCCCTCCACCCTCCGGAAGCTGTATACGTTCGTTCCGTTTGCCGAAGCGGAACAGGTCCGGACAGCGCTTTTTAAGGCAGGTGCCGGGCATATTGGGAATTACAGCGAAGTAAGTTTTAACACCGAAGGAACCGGAACTTATACGCCGGGTGAAGGCTCGCATCCATATAAGGGGGATCAGGGGCAACGGCATGAAGAAAAGGAAATAAGGATAGAAGTCATTTTCCCGGCCCAACTTCAGCCGTCTATTGTGGAGGCGCTTATCCGGAGCCATCCCTATGAGGAAATTGCCTACGATCTGGTCAGTCTTGAAAATACCCAAACCAGCCATGGATCCGGCCTATTGGGGGATCTGCCGGAGCCTGCAAATGAAGTGGACTTTTTAGCCCGGATAAAGTCGGTTTTCGGGCTTTCCCTGATACGGCATACCCGCCTTACCGGGAGACCGGTGTTTCGGGTCGCTGTTTGCGGGGGTGCTGGTAATTTCCTCATTAGCAAGGCATTAGCGGCAGGCGCTGATTTTTTTATAACGGCTGATGTCAAATACCACGAGTTTTTTGATGCTGAGGACAGCCTGGTACTTGCCGATATCGGCCATTTTGAAAGCGAGCAGTTTACAATTGATCTTCTGTATGATCTTTTGCTGAAAAAATTTCCTACCTTTGCCGTCCTTAAACCGGTATCCAATACAAATCCGGTTCACTATTATTTTTAAATTATGCCCAACGTAAAAGAATTCTCTGTGGAAGAAAAATTAGCTTCCCTTGTTTCACTGCAAAAAATCGAATCCAAATTAGACGAATACAAAGTGCTGAAAGGCGAATTGCCAATGGAAGTGAGTGACCTGGAAGATGAAATCCAGGGATTGCACGCGCGGCAGACCCGGATCGAGGAAGAGATCAACGGCATCCAGGAATTCATTAACCAGAAGAAGGAGATTATTAAAGAGGCCGATAGCCTGATCAAAAAATACGAAAAGCAAACCGAGAATGTAAAAAACAGCCGCGAGTTTGAAGCGATCAACAAAGAGATCGAGATGCAGCAGCTGGAAGTTAAGCTTGCCGAAAAGCATACCAAGGACGCGAATGAGGAAATTGCTGAGAAAATCATTTTGCTCGAAAAGGCAAAGAAAGCGATTGCGTCTAAGGAAGCGGTCCTGAAAAACAAGAAGGATGAATTGGAAAAAATTATCGCAGCAACTGAAAAAGAAGAAAAACATTTCGCCAAGCTTTCTTCTGAAGCAAGAGAAAAAGTGGAACCCAGGCTTCTGCACTCCTATGACCGCATACGCACCAATTACCGCAATGGCCTGGCTGTAGTGCCAGTCGTCAGGGATGCCTGCGGTGGTTGCTTCAATGCCATTCCCCCGCAACGCCAGAGCGAGATCCGTCAGCGCAAAAAAATTATCGTCTGCGAGAATTGCGGACGAATCCTGGTCGACAATGACCTGAATGACCAGGTGGAAGTAAAATAGTGACAAGCTGCCCTTGGCTGTCCTGCACCTTCAAATCGCTGATACAATTTATCATACATCTGCAGGTGTAGAACACCTAAAACACACCGTTGAATTTTGAATGGGGTGAATTATCTTGCAGCATGCGCCCGTTCCTCTTTGCCTTTATCCTTCTCCCCGCTCAGCTCCTTGCACAAAATATTACCAGAACATTTGATTTCAACCGTAACTGCCAGCTGGCATATAAAGAGATCATACAACTTAAACTTACGGCTGGACAGGCCGTGCTGGACGCCGAAAAAAAAATTCATCCTGGCAACCTGATTCCCTTTTTGCTGGAAAACTATATCGATTTTTTTGTTTTGTATTTCAATGAGGATCCCGGACTGTATGCGCTGCGCAAGGGAAACCTGGAGAAGCGCCTCCGGATGATGAATACGGGCCCGCAGTCTTCCCCCTTCTATCTTTTTTCCAAGGCCATCCTTCATTTCCAATGGGCCGCCGTAAAAATAAAGTTTGGAAACAATTGGGACGCCGGCTGGGAATTCCGAAGATCTTTTTTACAGGTAAAAGAAAATGGCCAGCTTTTTTCTGTCTTCAAACCCAATGCAATGTTGAGCGGGGCCATGCAGGTGGCGGCAGGCACTATTCCTGACGGTTATCATTGGCTCAGCAGCCTGCTCGGAATAAGAGGCACTATAAAAGAAGGCATGCAAGAACTGGAACAGTTTATCAGCCTGGATGATCCCATGTCACTGCTTTTCCACGATGAAGCGGTGTTCTATTACCTGTACCTACAATTCTATATTCAAAATAAAAAAGCCGAAGTGTTCGAATTCATCAGGCAGAACAAGACGGACATCAAAAACAACCACCTTTTTACTTTTCTTGCCGCCAACCTTGCACTCAACGCGCAGCAATCGGCGTTAGCGGAAAAGATCATCGGGTCTAAAAACGATGACGCGGCCTATTTGGATATGCCGGTTTGGGATTTCCTGGTCGGCTCTGCCAGGCTTAATCACCTGGAGACCGATGCCAATCAATACCTGGAAAGATATCTTACTGCCTTCAAAGGAAAATTTTATCTGAAAGATGTTTTGCAAAAAATCAGCTGGCATTATTATTTATCGGGTGATCAGGCTAACGCGAATAAATACAGACGGCTTGTTTTAGAAAAGGGAAATACAGAAACGGAGGCGGATAAACAGGCATTGAACGAGGCCGGAAATGATAAATGGCCGGATAAGACCTTACTCAAAGCAAGGCTGCTGGATGACGGTGGTTACTATGCCGAAGCCTTAGCCGTCTTGCAAGGCATGGGCTCAAAAGATTTTAATTCAGACGAAGACAAATTGGAATTTGCTTACCGGAGGGCAAGGATCTACGACGACCAGGGCCGGGAGGAAGAGGCCATCACCGCATATGAGCTGGCAATAAAAATGGGCCTCGAATCAAAGTCTTATTTTGCGGCGAGGGCAGCCCTGCAGATAGGATTTATTTATGAAAAAAGGAAGGACTTTCCGCGGGCCCTGATCTATTATCAGCAATGTCTCGATTCCAAAGAACATGATTATAAAAATTCACTCGATCAAAAGGCGAAGGCAGGAATAGAAAGATGTAAACAGGAATAAAACCGGGCTTACCGGATACACCGAAAATCGTAAATTGCATGAACGGGCCGGACGTCAAACCACAGCAAACTTTATGCTCAAACAATTGCAGATTCAAAATTATGCGATCATTGACGAGATCGATATTGTTTTTTCGGCAAAGCTGAACGTGATCACGGGTGAAACGGGTGCAGGAAAATCAATCCTGATGGGCGCGCTTGCCCTGATACTCGGAGAAAGAGCAGATTCTTCAGTGTTGCTTAACCGCGACAAAAAATGTTTTGTCGAAGGCATCTTTTCCATGGAGCAG
>DATHGW010000364.1:0-4818 GCA_035317445.1 Puia sp. | reverse complement strand
TTATTCCCCTGAATTCCATCCATAAAACAAAAAGAATGATCAACCAGCCTGTCCAGGATGCAATCCTCGCAAGGCTGAGGCTTCTATAATACGAAGCGGGTTTGAATACAAACCTGATGAGGTGTTCACCCGGCGGGATGGACAGACCCCGTAACGCGTAGTCGGTTTTTATAATGGGGAATGGCTTTCCATCAATATAAGCCAGCCATCCGCGGTCGTAAAACACTTCGCTGAATACGGCAAACTGCGCAGTGGAACCCCTGCTGCGATAGATGATTGAATCGTTGTAATTAGCTATGAACTGAATACCGGCCGTGCTATCTCTTTGCGGAAGAGCGGGAACATCATGCCTGAAGGTTTCATCGACAACAGCTGTATCCTTTGGAGCGAAGTGGTTCATCGCTTTCATTTCATCGACCGGTCCGCGCACAAAATGCAATGAGCTCACGAGCCAGCAATTGCCCAACGCTCCTTTATTTTGCTCTACGACAAGCTCTTGTTTAGGGTTGAATTTGATGATGTATTTTACATTGAGGATATTCATCAGCTGCGGGCTTTCTTCCTGGAAGGTGAGCAGGTCGTGGATGAGCGTTAATACGACCGGGGAATTGCCCGCCATATCGTGGTGATAATAATACGTACGGGGATCAGTATACGTGGCTTCATCCGCGACACGGTAGAAGCCTGTATCCTTCATGATCTCAAGATTCGCCACGGTAGGCGCGAAATTAAGCTTATCGTAATCCCCGGCTCGCTGATACAGATCATCTTCAAGATATCTTTTCCCGATGGGGAGCAGGTCAATGAGAGTTAGGGCCAACAAGCCGGCAATTACATAAAGCGGTTTCAGCCTATATTTTATAGCAGCCGCCAGCATTGCAAAGCAGAAGACAACGAGTATGGTTGAACGCAGCAGGTCATGAGCAAAAAACGATTTCCGGTCTTTCAGCAAAGCCTGGTAAAGATGATCAGCCGTATTTTGATTGGTTTCGATTTGTTTAATAAAGGCAACCGCTTCGGTCGTGTCCCTTGGTCCCTTATAATCAAAACTCAGGTAAAAATAAGTGGCCGTTAAGAGCACTCCGGCCAATACATAACCAGCCATTTTCAACCCTCCCCATGCAAGTTGCTGATCGACTTCTTCAAAAAATAATTTTTGCAAGGCCATAATGCCCAATAACGGAAAAAGCAATTGTGGAATGACCAGGGTCATAGACGGCGCCCGGAACTTATCATAAAACGGAAGCCATTCAAAAATAAATGCATTGAACAGGTAAAAATTTTTACCCAGTGCCATGCAAAGTGCCAGCACCGTGGCAATGATGATCCACCTGCTGTTGATGTTTCTTACATAAATGAGTCCGAACACAAACAAAAAACAAACGACTGCGCCCGCATATACCGGCCCCGAAGTAGAGGGCTGGTTTCCCCAATACAATGGCCAGTCCTTCATTAATTCTGTGAGCCCTGTCTTATTAACGGTCTTTTTGTCAACCGCCGCCCGAACGAAATTGGACGATTCGGATAGGTCCGCAACGCTTTTTCCTCCATAAATATCCGGAACCAGCAGGGTGAGCATTTCTTTGATCCCGTAACTCCAGTTAAAGGCATAGTCCATCGAATACCCGGCTGATTGGGTAGCCATTTTATTTTCCCCGGTCATGTTGAGCTCGCCCTGGCGGGTAGCTTTGGAATAATCATAAGTCGTTGCGAGAATCACCCCGTTGGCACAAATGCCGATGCAACCTGCAAGTAATAAAATGGCGATGCTTTTAAACAGGTGCCGGTATTCTTTGTTCCTTATCCATTGAACGGCATAGCATGATGTCAGCACAAGTGCGATCAACAGGTAATAATACGAGATCTGCAGATGGTTTACAGCCAGCAACAGGCTGGCGAATACAATGACCAGCGCCGCTCCGAGCCAGTATCTTTTTTGATAAACCAGCAGGATGGCGCCGAGCAATGCCGGTCCGTAACCCATAGCCATCATTTTAGTTTCATGCCCCTCGGCGAGGATGATGGAGCTATAACTGGCATAGCTATACGCAATACTGCCCAGGATGCCGAGGTAAGGATTGATGTTCAATACCTGGGTCAGGAAATAAAATGCAAGGCATAGCAAAAAAAAGAAGCAAAGTGGCTTAGGAAAAATCCACATGTACAGGTTATGCAGGTTGGTAATACTTAGCGGATTGTATGCGTCCATGGCGATCAGGTACCCGGGCATACCGCAATACATGCTGTTTGTCCATAAGGGAAAATTGCCATGCGCCTCCTTATACTTATATGAAGCATGCGACATAGCCTTCCAGTAAACGACATCGGGCTGTACAAGCACCTTCCCCTGTAGCGCCGGCTGGCAGTACAATGCAGCGATGGCCAGGAAGAGTGTTACTGCGATGACGTGCTTTTTGTAAGTTGATCTGTTGATAAGTTGATAAGTTGAATAGTTGATAAGTTAAAATAAAAAAAGTCATTCAAAAAATTAAATGACTTCTTAGATATAATTAATCAATACAAGCCAGTTCACTAACTAGTCAACTTATCAACTATTCAACTTATCAACTTATCAACCAGTCACCGCGCATTAATCAACTCAAGCAGGGCATTGCTAGGATTTTGCGCATGTTTAACAAAAGCCTCTGCAAAAGGGTAGCCGGACTCCATTCCCCTCAACCTTTCCATCAAATCATGCGAATTTTTAAATACCTCTTCGATGCCCTGGCTTTCATGACAATTCGATGCCTTATGCTTTTGTTCCCGCACCGGACCAATATCGACGTAGTCTGTCGGCGCAAAGTTTTGGGTTTCTTTGCCCAATTCAACTTCGAAATAGTAGAGGTCGAAATTTTTTCCCAGTTTCAGCCAGGCATCATATACCAGCAGGGAACAATTCCGGTGATCGCGGTGTGTGTCGATCGGCCAATGCGTCAATACAATAGAAGGTTGTTCTTTTTTTAGAAAATCATACATCTCTGTATAACGTGCTGCAGAAATTTCACTGTCTCCATCTGCCTGGGTTAGAAATGCCGCCCTGCTGTGCAGGATGCCACAGGCAGCCTGGGCTTCGCGGGTTCTTATTCTCGCCGCTTCTTCCTTCGATTTTCCCGCAACGCCCGCCTCTCCGCGGTTCAGGTAGGCAGTCACGACTTCATGTCCGTGGCCGGAATACAAGGCCATCGTACCTCCGCAACAGACTTCAGGATCGCCGGGATGTCCTCCAACGACGATCATTTTATTCTTTTCACCGGGTTTGTCGTGCTTCGTGGTTTCCTTCGGAAACGCGCCCATTCCTAACGCTGCAAGACCGGACATTTTCAGCAAATTCCTCCGGGAGACTTCTTTCTTCATCGTAATATTTTTTTTCTAAACAATGCGGCCATGAATATACGTAGATCCAAAATAAAATTTCCCGATTTCATTCCGGGAAACATCCGCCGGGCTTAAAAAAAATGCCGGGTCCGGAAAATTATCATTAAATTCATCCCCTAACTGCTGCCATTCGCGGATCGGTCCGGCTGGCGTTAATACCAATCAGGATGACTCATCTTAAGAGAATATTGCTTAGCGCCAACCTTTTCCTGATTTTTTCCAGTAGTAATTTCGCCCAAAAAAAGCCTGTTGCTGAGATCGAGAACATGGCCGGTGGGTTTCTCCGAAACCAGCAGGTCAATAGCCGGGAAAGCATTTTCGTTCATACCGACAAATGGTTTTACCTCGCCGGAGAGACCATCTGGTTTAAGGCTTACTGCATCAATTCACTCTCGCATAAAATTGACCGTAAAAGCCAGACCCTGTTCCTGGACCTAGTCGACGACAACGATCACGTGATCAGCCAACTTTTACTGAACAACTTACGCCTGCTGACGGCAGGAAATATCCCCCTGCCCGCCAACCTGAAGGAAGGAGACTATTGGTTGCGCGCCTACAGCATGGATATGCTTCGGCAGGATCCCAGCCAGATATTTGTGAAACATGTATATGTATTCAACGGAGGAAGACAGGGTTCGCTGCAAGCTAACGGTGACGACCATCCCACACAACTTAGCTTTTTTCCTGAAGGCGGCTCGCTGATAGAAGGTACTGATCAGACCATGGCCATCAAAACCGCCGATGAAAATGGCAAACCCATTTCGGTTTCGGGGTATATAACCAATGACGAGGATTCGGTGAAGGCGAGGTTCATGACAACAGCAAAAGGTTTGGCGAAATTCAGCCTGTACCTGTCACCAAATGACCGGTTCATAGCACACATCAAAAAAAGTGATGGCAAGGAACTGGATTTCCCATTGCCGGAACCGGATGCCAAAGCCGCACGCTTATCTGTCTCTAAAGAAACGGATTCCTCCCTGCTGCTCACCGTTGCACTGGGAGATTCCTTGTTGAAATACGATGCAGAAACAACAGTGTTGGGATTCAACAGGGATCGCCTGTGTTTCGCTGCAACCGGGCATGGCATGTATGAACTGCCCATCTCAAAAAGAAGTTTTCCGGGGGGAGTCAACAACCTGCTCCTGTTTAATAAGCAACAGCTTGTACTGAGTGAAAGGTCTTTTTATCATGACCGAGGAAACCTGGTCGTTAACATAAAACCCGACAGGACGGTTTATGGAGATCGGGAAAAAGTTACTGTCGACATTAATTTGTCTGATGCCGGCAAATTACCCTTAGCCGGCTTATTTTCTGTGACCGTCACCGACGATAATGTGGTTACCCAGCCTCCCGAAAAAGACGAAGCCACCTCCCTGCCCTCAGATGATGTGGCCGGGCAGGAAAATTATACCCGTGAAGAACGGGAACTGATACTGCTCACAG